>NZ_JBBCIR010000036.1:0-62661 GCF_037189885.1 Paludisphaera sp. | reverse complement strand
GCCGAAGCCTCGGCTTCGGCGCGCGACGACCGTCATCGCCCCCCTGGCTTTCGAAACGCGACGGCCCCGCCGGGCCTCCCGCGATGGCGGGCGGCGGCGGGGCCGCGCGCGACGCGGTCGGCCGGCCGATCGCTCGGCCGGCTCGCCGGGGCTCAGCGACGATCCTTGATGTCGACGTCGCCGTGCTTGTCGACCTTCAGCTCTTCCTTGCGGACGGTGCCTGAGGCCTTCTCGGTCCCGTGGACGGTCCGCTTGCCGACGCTGACCTCCTCGGTCACGACGGTCTCCTTGCCGATCTCGACCTCCTCCTTGCGGAGAGGGACGCGGATCTCCTCGGCGCCGGCGCCCTTCATGCCCCCCTGGACGGCCTGGCCGGAGGCGGCGTGGCGCTCGATCACGATCTCCTCGCGCTCGACCGGGACCGTGATGGTCTTATCCTCGGTGATGACCTCCTTGCGGATGTCCACCGAGCCGGCCTCGACGGGCCGCTTGGTGACCTTGAGGCGCTCCTCGCGGAGCGGGATGGTCCGCTCGTAGGCGTCGCGCACCACGTCCTTGGCCTTGTCCCACGACATCGAGGCGGCGTGCTTGGTCTTGTCCCAGCTCGCCCTCAGGTCCTTCTCGATCTCGGCGAACGGCCTGCTCTCGTAGCGGTCGGCCGACTCGGTGGCGAAGCGGTTGGCCGCGCGGTAGTGGTGCACGTCCTTCATGGCCGGCCTGGCCTGGTCCCACGACAGGTTCGCGGCGTGCTCGGTCTTGTCCCAGCCCGCCCTAAGGTCGCTCTCGACCTCCTCGTAGGGCCGGTCGGCGCAGGTCGCCTCGCAGCTACGGGCGTAGTCGTAGGCGGGCTGATAGGTCTCGTAGCTGGAGCCCTTGGCGTAGTCGCGGGAGTGGAAGTTCTCGCGGAGCCAGTTGTCCTCGGTCGTTGGGTCGATCAGCTCGCCGACGCCCTTCCCGGCGTATCCGCCGGCGATCGCCCCGACAGCCGCGCCGATGGCGGTGCCGACGGGCCCGGCCACGGAGCCGATGGCCGCGCCGCTGGCGAGGCCGCCAACCGCCGCGCCGATGCCGGTCTCGACGGGGTGCGAGCCCGGGGCGTCGGTGATCGGATCCGGATTGCGGCTGCCGGTCGGCGGGACGTCGACGCTCTTTTCGGGATCCTTGCGCATGGCCATGTTTAATCTCCTGTTGTATGTGAAGTTGGAAAGCCCGAATGGGCCGGGGGGCGCGGCGGGCGTGTGCTTCCCCCTCGGACGGGCCGCCTCGCCGCAGCGGACGGCTTCCTGTCAACGCAAACTCGGTGCCGCCGCGGGCCGGCTCGACAACTTCTCTCGTCGCTCCAGCGTCGCCCAAAGGGGAACGCCGGTTGCTTGGCGAAATCGGCCATATTGAATCGTGACGCCATGCTGACAGGGTATGTCGTCCGGCGCGAGGGGGTGGAACGATGACGATCGAGACGGACGGCGGAGATGGGCTCCCGGAATACGCGGGCATGATGGCCGATTACCACGAGGCCTTCGAACCCGAGTTGCGAGCCGCCGTGGACGCGGCCGGCGTCCGGTTCGGGGACGTCGTCGTGGACGTGGCCTGCGGCGACGGCTTCTACACCAGGCTCCTCGCCGAGCGCGCCGGGCGCTCCGGGAAGGTCGTCGCCGTGGACGCGTCGACGGCTTTCCTGGACGTCGCCCGGCGGAGGATCGACTCGGCCGGCCTATCCGATCGCGTCGACTTCGTGCGGCTGGATCTGGACCACGACCCGCTCGTCGCGGGGGTCGCCGACCTCGTCTGGTGCGCGCAGAGCCTGTACAGCCTGCCCGACCCCGTCGCCGCCCTGCGCCGTCTGAAGCGGATCGCGCGCGGCGGCGGTCGCGTCGCCGTCTTCGAAAGCGACGAACTTCATCATGTGATCTTGCCATGGCCGGTGGACGTCGAGCTGGACCTCCGGCGCGCGGAGTTGGAGGCCTTCGAGGCCCGGTCGGACAGGCCGTCGAAATACTACGTCGCCCGCGACCTCCCGCGCGTATTCGGCGCGGCGGGCCTCCCCCCCTGCGAGGTCGTCAGCTTCGCCTTCAACCGCCGCGCCCCGTTCGACGCGCCGACCCGCCGCTTCCTGGAGGCCTACCTGGCGGATATTCGCGAGCGAGCGCGACCGCGCCTCGACCGCGACGCGCTGCGCCGCGTCGAGGAGCGGATCGCGCCGGGGGCCCCGGATTACCTCCTGGACGACCCGGACGCCCTGGTGATCTGCGTCGATCACCTGGCGATCTCGACCCTCCCCGTCGATTAGACGGCGGTGCTCTGGATGTCGGCGTCGAAGATGCGGACCTGCTTCCAGGTCGACTTGTTCTCCTCGACGAACCGGACGTGCCGGGGGGCGACCTGGTAGGCGTCGTGGGACGCCTTGGAGTCGAACACGAGGTGGAGGGCGACATCGAACGCCAGGTCGTTCACCGGGCGGGTCAGCTCGCGATTGAGCGTGCCGACGCCGAAGAAGAGGACGCCCGGATGGCCGTCCAGCAGCTCCCGGCAGGAGGCGAGCAGTGCCTCGATCGAGGCCTCGGAGGGGTCGTTGAGCGAGAAGAAGACGCTGTGCGCGAGCATGTGGGGAGAGTCCGAAGGGGGTTCAGGGATCGGCCGGCGGTCCGCCAAGAGCGGCGCGGATGGCCTTCTCGGAGACGGGGCTGACGACGCCTCGCTCGGTGATGATGCCGCTGATGAGCCCGGCCGGGGTGACGTCGAACGCGGGGTTGTAGACGCCGACCCCCTCGGGGGCGGTGCGTCGGCCGAAGCCCTCCGTCACCTCGCTGGGGTCGCGCTCCTCGATCGGGATGCCGGAGCCGTCGGCCAGCGACAGGTCGAACGTGCTGGAGGGGGCGGCGACGTAGAAGGGGATGCCGTGGTGCCTGGCGAGGACCGCCACGCCGTAGGTGCCGATCTTGTTCGCGGCGTCGCCGTTGGCGGCGATCCGGTCGGCCCCGACGACGACGGCCTGCACCCGCCCCTCCTTCATCACCTGCGCGGCCATGCTGTCGCAGATGAGCGTCACGTCGATCCCCTGCCCGGCCAGCTCCCACGCCGTCAGCCGGGCGCCCTGGAGCAGCGGCCGGGTCTCGTCGGCGAAGACGCGCGGGCTCTTGCCCTGCTCGTGGGCCGAGAAGATGACCGCCAGCGCCGTGCCGTAGTCGGCCGTGGCCAGGCCGCCGGCGTTGCAGTGGGTGAGAATGCCGTCGCCCTTGGAGATCAGCTCGGCGCCGTGGCGGCCGATCGCCCGGCACATCGCGCGGTCCTCGTCGGCGATCGCGCGCGCCTCGGCGAGCAGCCGGTCGAGCAGCAGGCCGCCGGTCTCCGCCGTCTCGGCGTCGGCGACGCGCCTCATTCGGTCGAGCGCCCAGAAGAGGTTGACGGCCGTGGGGCGGCTGGTGGCGAGCCGCGCGGCGGCGTCGCGGAGCGCCTCGCGGACGGTCGCGACGTCGGCAGTCCCGCGCGAACGGGCCCCGATCACCGCCCCGTAGGCCGCGGCGACGCCGATGGCCGGCGCCCCGCGCACGCTCAGCCGCTTGATCGCCCACCAGACCGACTCGACGTCCTCGCAGTCGATCTCGACGAACTCGGTCGGCAGCCGGGTCTGGTCGATCATCCGGAGCCGGCCGCCGGCGGCGTCGCCGATCCACTGCACCGTCTTGAACCGGCGGCGGGCCCCCTCGCGGGGGCCGGCCTCGGGTTCGCCCGGGGGGACGGCCGTCATTCCTCCTCCTCGTCCAGGTCTTCCTCTTCCGAGTCCTCGGACTCCTCGGGGTCGATCCACGAGTAGAACTCGGCGTAGACGTCCCAGATGTTGCGCAGGGCGTTGCGCACGTCGCCGGGCTTCAGCGCGGGGTGCTGGCCGGAGTAGCCGGCGACCTCGGAGGCGATCCGCAGCAACTCCAGGTTCTGACGCCGCATCTCCAGGAAGATCTGGCTCTGGGTGTCCAGTTCCAGGGCCTCTTCCAGGGCCTCCTCGACGTCGTGCTCGCTCTCGCCGGCGTGATCGTGCTCGTCGTGACTCATCGTTGGTCTTCTCCTCGACTTCCGTTCGCGGAAAGGGATGCCGGGCCGTCGTCGACTTCGCGACGACGACGGGGCCGGCGGACGGTGGTTCGATGGGGAGCGGCCGAGACGGGGTCAGGCGCGATCGCGCCAGTCTCCCGCCGGCATGCCGAAGGTGGCGGCGACGGCCGAGTTGGTCACGCGTCCCTTGCAAATGTCGATCCCGGCCGCCACGCCCGCGTCGGCCTCGGCGACGGCGCGCCAGCCCTGGTTCGCCAGCCGCAAGGCGTAGGGGAGCGTGACATTGCAGAGGGCGTAGGTGCTGGTCCTGCCCACCGCTCCGGGCATGTTGGTCACGCAATAATGGATGACGCCGTCGACGACGAAGGTCGGCTCGTGGTGCGTGGTCGGCCGGCTGGTCTCGATGCATCCGCCCTGGTCGATCGCCACATCGACGATCACCGCGCCGGTCTTCATCCCGGACACGTCCTCGCGCGTCACCAGCCGAGGGGCGCGGGCGCCGACCACCAGCACGGCGCCGATCACGAGGTCGGCCGTCGCGACGGCCTCGCGCACCGTGTGGCGGTCGGAGAATAAGGTGGTGACGTTGGCGGACATGATGTCGTCGAGGTAGCGGAGCCGATCCAGGTTGATGTCAAGCAGCTTGACATTCGCCCCCAGCCCCGCGGCCACCCGAGCCGCGTTCGCGCCGACGACGCCCCCGCCCAGCACGACGATCTCCGCCGTGGCGACCCCCGGCACGCCGGAGAGGAGCACCCCGCGCCCGCCCTGGGGGCGTTCCAGGAACCTCGCCCCCTGCTGGATGCTCATCCGGCCGGCGACCTCGCTCATGGGGGTCAGCAGCGGCAGGGACCCGCGGGCGTCCCGGATCGTCTCGTAGGCGATCGCCGTCGCGCCGGACTCCAGGACGGCCCGCGTCAGGGCCTCGTCGGCGGCGAAGTGGAAGTAGGCGAAGAGGACGTGGCCGGGCCGGATGAGGGGCCATTCCGAGGGGAGCGGCTCCTTCACCTTCACGATCATCTCGGCCTGGGCCCACAGCTCGGCCGCGTCGGCGACGATCGTCGCGCCGGCGGCCTCGTAGAGGGCGTCGTCGAGCCCGCTCCCCCGCCCCGCGCCGGCCTGGACCAGCACGCGGTGCCCGGCGCGCGTCAACTCCTCGACGCCCACCGGCAGCATGGCGACGCGGTACTCGTCCGCCTTGATCTCCCTCGGGACCCCCACGATCATCGCCCTGCACTCCTCGACGTCGGACGTCGCCGGGCGCTCTCCTCGCGCCGTCGGCCGCCGCCGAATCGCCACAAGCATTCGATACGACGACGCTTCCCGAATCAAGGGACGACCGGCCCCGGCCGCCTCGGCTCGCCTCGGTTGTGACGACCCGGCCGGCGCGCTAGAATGGGGGTTTCGGCGGCCCGGCGGCGACGCGCCGGCGGGCCGCGACGGTTTGATGTAGGAGCGTCCCGATGTCCGAGTCGCGCGTGCGGAAGATCCTGGCCCTGTTCGTCCCGGCGGCGATCGTTTTGGCGCTGGGGGCCGCCGACGGCGGCGACGTCCCCTCGAAGCTGGAATCCGAGCCGGCCGGCTGGAGCGACCTGCTCGGGCCGTCGAGCGCCGGCCTGGACGCCTGGACCCGCGAGCCGATCCCCGCCGGCGGCGACCTGATCGAGGACTCCCCCTGGAGCCTGGACCGCGAGACGGGCGTCCTGACCGCGACCGCCCCCGGCCCGGACCGCGAGTGGCTGCGGCTGGACCAGGTGCTGCTGGACTTCGTCCTCCACGTCGAATGGCGGATCGTCCCCGACCCGTCGGCGAAGGACCCGGCCGGCGGCGTCTACTTCCGCAACTCCAACGACGCCGGCTGGTGGCACCAGGCTCGCGTCGGCGACGCCTCGGGCGGTTACCTCGTCGGCGCGACCTATGCGAACCTCCTCACGAAGAAGTTCGACCTCTCCGGCGAGGTGAAGGAGAACCGGGTCAAGCCGGCCGGCGAGTGGAACAGCTACGAGCTGACCGTGAAGGGCCGGAACGTCACCCTGTGGGTCAACGGCGCGGTCGCCAACGAGTGGAACGGCTGCGGCGTCCCGCGGGGTTACCTCGGCCTGGAAGTCGAGCGCGGCAAGGTGGAATTCCGCAACCTGAAGCTCAAGTCCCTGTGAGCCCATCCCCATGACCTCCCTCCTCGGCCGGCTTTTCCCCCGTCGCGACGAAGATGCCCCGCCCCTGGCGATCACCGTCTACTCGCGACAGGGCTGCGGCTGCTGCGTGAAGGCGAAGGACGTCCTGGACGGCTTTCGCGGCAGGTATCGCATCGAGGTCGAGGAGGTCGACGTCGACCAGGACCCCGCGCTCCGCGACCGATATGGGATGGAAGTCCCGGTCGTCGCGGTCGCGGGGAAGGTCCGGTGCCGGGGCCAGGTCGACCCTCGACTGCTGGAGCGCCTGCTCCGCGCCGAGGCCCCGAGGGGCTGAAACGGAGCCGACCCCGGGCCGTTCCTCGTCACGCCACCGGCTTCGCGGGCGACGGCGCGACGACGACGTTGAGGGCCTCGGCGCGCCAGGAGACGCCGTCGTGGGCCAGGTCGTTGATCGAGGCGAAGTCGATGGCGATCCGATCGAAGTCGGCGGGGACGCGGTCCGGGAGCATGTTCAGCAGCGCGACCCGGATCACGATGCCGTGGGCGATCACCACCATCCGCCCGCCGGGATGGCGACGCCGAAGGCCGTCGATCACGGGGGTGACGCGGCGGGCGATGTCGGCGAACGATTCGCCGCCGGGATGGCTGAACTCCAGGTCGCCGGCCATCCAGCGCGTCTTGGATTCCTCGTAGACGGCCCAGCCCTCCTGGCGGGCCATGCCGCTGAGCGGGCCGATCTTCCGCTCGTGCAGCTCCGGGACCACGATCGGCTCCAGCCCCAGCGCGGCGGCGATCGGCTTCGCGGTGGCGATCGCCCGGCGCATGCCCGAGCAGTAGACGGCCTCGGCGCCGCGGGCGGCCAGATGGTCGGCCAGCACGCGCGCCTGATGCTCGCCCCAGGCGCTCAGGTCGATGTCGGATTCAGCCCCGTGGAAGACGTTCGGCGTGGCGGTCTCGGCGTGACGGATCAGGGCCAGGCGGGTTTCCTGCAACTTCTTGCTCCCGGGCGATTCGAAGGGCCACAATGGTGCGGGCCTCATGCCCGCCATCGCGCCGAGCGGCCGTCCGGGCCGGGCGCGCAGATTTCCAACCAGGGTATCGTGATGACCGCAGACGGGACCAGCCAGGAAGCCGCCCCCCCCCGGGGCAAGTACCGCACCATCCTCCTGTTCGGCATGCCCGGCAGCGGCAAGGGGACCCAGGGCGCCGTCCTGGGCAAGATTCCCGAGTTCGTCCACATCTCCATGGGAGACGTCTTCCGCAAGATCCCCCGGATGGGCCGGATCGGCGCGGAGATCGAGAGCTTCACCTCCGTCGGCCGCATGGTCCCGGACGAGCTGACCTATCGCATCTTCGAACGCCACCTGAAGATCCTGGAGCTCCAGGAGTTCTTCGTCCCCGACTTCAACACCCTCATCCTCGACGGCCTCCCGCGCAGCTACGCCCAGGCCGAGGGGCTCTCGCCCCTGCTCGACGTCGTCCAGATCTTCCACCTCCAGATCCGCGACGAGAAGCTCGCCATGAAGCGGCTGCGCTCCCGCGCCCTGCTGGAGAACCGCCTCGACGACATGAAGGAGGACGTCATCCGCCGCCGCATGGCGACCTACCACGACGAGACCGTCAAGACCCTGAGCTTCTACGACCCGAGCCTCGTCTACAACGTCGACGCCGGGCAGCAGATGATCGACGTCCTCAAGGACATCGTCAACCGGCTCTCGGAGCTGAAGCGCGGTGCCGCGCCATTGATCCCCACGCCCGAGCCCGCCGCCGACGCCGTCTCCTGACCCCCCCGCCGACACCCCAGCCGCCCCTCGGGAGACCCGCCCCATGGCGACCGCCCACGGTCCGTCGTCCGCCTCCGAGTTCCAGCCGTTCGTCCCGGCCTCCCAGGAGCCACCGGAGCTGACGTTCCGGGCGGTCGCCCTGGGGTCGCTGCTGGGGGTGGTCTTCGGCGCGTCGTCGCTCTACCTGTTCCTGAAGGTGAGCATGACGGTCTCGGCGTCGATCCCGGTGGCCGTGCTGGCCATCACCATCTTCCGGGGCCTCTCCCGCGCCTTCGGCCTGCGGCGGGCCACGATCCTGGAGAACAACGTCGTCCAGACGGCCGGCTCGGCCGGCGAGTCGATCGCCTTCGGCGTCGGCGCCACGATGCCCGCGCTGATGCTCCTGGGCTACGACCTGGACTGGTCGCGGGTGATGCTGGTCTCCGTGCTCGGCGGCCTGCTGGGGATCCTGATGATGATCCCCCTGCGCCGGGCGTTCATCGTCAAGCAACACGGCGCCCTCCCCTACCCGGAGGGGACCGCCTGCGCCCGGGTCCTGATGGTCGGCGAACGCGGCGGGTCGAACGCCCGCACCGTCTTCCTCGGCTTCGGCCTGGGGGGAGCCTACAAGCTGATGACCGAGGGCTTCCGGTTCTGGTCGACGAAGTGGGAGGCGGCGATCACCGGCGTCAAGGGCTACGACAAGGCCGTCGTCGCCATGGATTCCGACCCGACCTTGCTGGGGGTCGGCTACATCATCGGCCCGCGGATCGCCGCGGTGATGGTCGGCGGCGGGCTGCTGACCTCGCTGATGCTGGTGCCGATGATCGCGTACTTCGGGGAAGGCGTGCCGACGGTCCTGCCGCCGGGACAGGCGCGGATCGCCGAGATGAGCGCCGGCCAGATCTCCGGCCAGTACGTCCGATACATCGGCGCGGGGGCCGTCGCGGCGGGGGGCATCCTCAGCATGCTCAACGCCCTGCCGCTGATCGTCGCGTCGCTCCTCGGCAGCGTCCGGGCGCTCAAGGCCGTCGAGGGGGACGACGGCTCGCCGGCCGGCCTCCCGAGGACCGACCGAGACATCCCCATCTCCCTCGTCTTCCTGGGGACGCTCGGCCTGGTCGGGCTGATCGCCGCGTCGCCGCTGATCCCGACCGACCCGATCGGCCGGGTCGCCGGCGCGCTCTTGATCGTCCTGTTCGGCTTCCTGTTCGTCACGGTCAGCTCCCGGATCACCGGCGTCATCGGCTCGTCGTCGAACCCGATCTCCGGGATGACGATCGCCACGTTGCTGCTGACGTGCGTGATCTTCGTGATGCTGGGCTGGGTCGGCGGCGAATACCGGCTGATCGCGCTGTCGGTCGCGGCGATCGTCTGCATCGCCTCGTCAAACGGAGGCACCACGTCGCAGGATCTCAAGACGGGCTTCCTCGTCGGGGCCACCCCCTGGAAGCAGCAGGTCGCGATCCTGGTGGGGGCGCTGGTGTCGGCCGTGGTGATGGGCGGGACCCTGATCGCCCTGAACGACGCCCACACGACGATCTCCGACCAGCCGGCCGACCTGCCGACCGTCTCCGCCCCCGCCGGCCTGACCGAGACCGCCGAGCACGAAGGGACAACCTACAAGGTCTGGCGACTGACCGCCCCGATCGAGGGGGCCCTGCCGGGGGTCTACCTCGTCGACGAGGCGAACCGGCCCGCCTGGATCGTCGACCCGGGCATCGGCGGCCGGCTCGACCACACGAGCAGCGGCGCCCCGACGACGAAGTTCAACCCGGCCCAGCCGCAACTCTTCGCCACCATCATCGACGGCATCATGTCGGGGAACCTCCCCTGGGGCCTGGTGATCCTGGGCGCCGTGCTGGCGATCGTGGCGCAGCTCGCGGGGGTCTCGGCGCTGGCCTTCGCGGTGGGGGTCTATCTCCCCCTCTCCACCACGCTGCCGATCTTCATCGGCGGCCTCGTCCGGCTGGTCGTCGACAGGATCCGCAAGTTCTCGGCCGACGAATCCGAGACCAGCCCCGGCACGATGATGGCCACCGGGCTGATCGCCGGCGGCTCTCTGGCCGGCATCCTGATCGCGCTCCTGGTCGTCTTCGAGGATCTCGGGAAGGCCGTCGACTTCTCCCGCGTCGCCGACGGGGGCCCGCCCCAGTTCATCCTCCCGACCCTGGCCGCCTTCGCCACGCTGGCCGCCGTCCTTCTCGTCGTCGCCCTGACCGGCAAACGCGAGGCCACAGAGCCGTCCGAAGCCCCCTGACCGTGCCGGTCCATGCGCAACCGTTCGACTTTCCTCCGTTATTCGTCGCGCCTCCCATTTTGTGAACATCGGTAATCAGATGGGGGCTCGACGATCGGAGGCATTGGTGGGAGAATTGGGCATGACGACGAGCACGGAAATCCTACCGGATGAAACGGCGAAGTCGTCCCGTCTCTCGCCAGGGGCCGGCAGCCGTTGGAGGCCGCGCGGCTTGCCTGGCGAGCCTGGAGCTGGCACCCCATCTCCCGTCGAAAGAGGATGGCCCGCGGTGCCGGGTGAGGGTCGGCGGATCGATCGAGATGGCACCGGTCCATGGTCCACGCGCGAACGATCGCACCTCCGAATCTCGCCGGCCCCCGCCCGCCGGCGGCGTGGCCGCCCATCACTAGCGGCGAAGAGCACGGAAATAACCCGGGCGAAATTCATCGCCGACCGCGCAGCGCAACGTTGCGCCTCCCGCGTGGCCGGTGCCATCGCGGAAGCATACGGGCCCTCGTCCACCGCCCGCGTGGCCCTCCGTTCCCCGGGAGCCGAGTCCCCGCATTTCCTCCCCGCTCGCTCGGTCCGCGACACGAAATACCGCGTCGTGTTCGACGAACGAAGCCAACTTGCCGACGCGATTTCGTCGCCGCAAACGCATGCCATCACGCTCCTTGCGACAACAATCGCTCGCCCGGCCGCATCGACGCGGCGCGCGAACGAAGCCAAATCGAAGCCACCCGCCCGCGATGCGGTAGACTAGGGAAATCTCCGATCCAAATGGCCGCCAACGACACCGACGGGAGCCGCATCCGATGCCTGGGCCGATGACCGGACTGATCCCCGCGCCGCACACCCCCTTCCACCCCGACGGGTCGCTGAACCTCGAAGCCGTGGCGCTCCAGGCGGAGCTGTTCCGCGAGTGCGGCCACGAGACCGTCTTCGCGGTCGGCTCGACGGGGGAATGGTCCTCGCTGACGCTGGACGAGCGCCGCGCGCTGGGCGAGCGCTGGGTCGAGGTCGCCGGCGACACGCTCAAGGTGGTGCTGCACGTCGGGGCGTACTGCCAGGCCGACGCGATCGGGCTGGCGGCCCACGCGCGGGAGATCGGCGCGACCGCCGTCTCGGCCGTGGCCCCCGGCTACTTCAAGCCGACCGGCATCCCCGAGCTGGTGGAGTTCTACCGGCCCATCGCCGCCGCCGTCTCCCCGCTCCCGTTCTACATCTACGACATCCCCAGCATGACGGGCGTCAGCATGCCCATGTCCCGGGTGATGCGCGCGGCCAAGCCCGTCATCCCCAACCTCGCCGGCCTGAAGTTCACCAACAGCGATTTCGTCGAGCTTCAGGAATGCGTCCGGCTCGACGGCGGCGCCTATGGAGTGCTGCTCGGCTTCGACGAATGCTACTTCCCCGGGCTGACCCTCGGGATCACCGGGTCGGTCGGCAATACCTACAACTATTCGTCCCCCATCTATCGCAGGATCGACGCCGCGTTCGCGAAGGGGGACTTCGAGACCGCCCGGCGCGAGCAGTTGATCTCCGTGGACCTGGTGAAGATCCTCCAGGAGTTCGGCTTCCAGGCCGCGTCGAAGGCGATCATGCCGATGCTCGGCGTGGACTGCGGCCCGGTCCGGTCGCCGATCCGCGACCTGTCGAAGGCCGAGCGGGTCGCGCTGTGGGAGCGGCTCTCCCCGCTCGACGCGTTCCCCAGGCCGCTGCGCAAGCCCGAGTGACCCTCGGGCCCGCGCCGCTCTTTCTCATTTCAATCCGACGCGCTCAGTCCTCCAGGGGCATCACCTCGACCTTGCGGAACTCGATGGGGTGCGACTCCGCCTGGAGGGCGATCCAGCCCCCGGCGAGGTCGCGCCGGCCGTCCTTGATGAGCTTCGCGGCGTCCGGGTCGTTGGGGTCGAGCTGGGGCTTCTCGTACTCCATCACCAGCTCGCCGTTGACGTAATTCTTGATCGTCCCGAATCCGTGGCACTCCACCTCCACCGTCACCCACTGGTCGCCCCGGAAGGTGGCGGAGTTGGAGTTGGTGCAGTGCTGGGTGATGAGCTTCCCGCCCATCGTGAAGACCGTCCCCGGCGAGCAGACGTTCGCCGTGGGACGCTCGCCCGTCTCGCCGCCGCCGAGGAACTGGATCTCCAGCGAGACCGGGAATTCCTGATCCTTGCGCATGGTGGTGGGGTCCTGGCTGTAGAGCATCGCGCCGCTGTTGCGGAAGGCCCAGCCCGCACCCTTGGGGCATTGTTCGCCGACGAAGCGGTACTCCACGCGGAGCCGATACTTCGAGAACGGCTGATGGAAGAACAGGTGGCCGAACTCCCCCTTGAACTCGTCCCAGTTCTCGTAGGAGACCTTCAGCACGCCGTCCTCGAACCGGAAGGTGTCGCGGTAATTCTCCCCCATGGGGCTGCCGGTGAACTTGGGGATCCAGCCTTCCAGATCCTTGCCGTTGAGCAGGCTGGTCCACTCCCCGGGCTTGAACTCGGCGGGGGCCTGGGCCGAGGCCGACGGGGCGGTGGCGGGCCCGAGCATCAGGGCGACGACGAGGGGGAGGGCGAGGCGGGCGGTCATGGGGGGCTCCTGGATCGGGCCGGATGGGTCGAAGAGCCCCCATCTTCGCCGTCTCGCCGGCGGGAATCCAGGGGGGGGCCGGGTCGATACACCCATTGATCGGGCCCGCCATCGTTGGCGATACTTTAACACGTTTGTCCCCGCTCCATCCGTTCATCCAGGGCGACCCGATGGATCCGAACGAGCCGCCTGACGACACGATGAATCCGGACGAGCCCCCGGACGACCCGCGATACGTCGGCTCGACGCCCACCATCTTCGAGGGCGACCCGTTCGAGGCGCTGCTCGGCGAATTCGACGCGCGCGACCTCGCCGAGGCCCGCAAGTACCTCGACGGCGACGAGGAGGAGGGGCCGAGCCGGCTGGAGGCCCTCGGCCCGTTCCGCGACCTGGAGGAGATCGGACGCGGCGGCATGGGGGTGGTCTATCGGGCCATCCACCCCGAGACGGGCCGCCTGGTGGCCGTGAAGGTCCCCGCGCCGGGCCTGATGCCGACGCCCGCCATGCTGCGGCAATTCAGCAAGGAGGCGGAGGCCGTCGCCCGCCTCGACCACCCGGGAATCGTCCCGCACCTCCCGCTGGCCTCGGACTTCGACCAGCTCTTTATCGTCAGCGACTACTGCGACGGCCCGGACCTGGAGAAGTGGCTCTCGGCGAGGAACCGGCCCGTCACGCCCCGAGAGGCCGCGAGGATCGTCCGGGACCTGGCCGACGCCGTGGCGCACGCCCACGGGCGGGGGGTCGTCCACCTGGACGTCAAGCCTTCGAACGTCATGCTGCCGGGATCGACGCCGGACTCGCACCCCGACGCGCTGTCGCCGCGGCTGACCGACTTCGGCCTCGCGAAGCTGATGGACGACGGCGAGTCGCCGATGGCGACCGCGACCCGCACGGGCATGGTCATGGGGTCGCCGCCGTACATGGCGCCCGAGCAGGCGGCCGGCCGTCGGAGCATGATCGCCCGGCCGACCGACGTCTACGGCCTGGGGGCCGTGCTGTACGAGCTGCTCACCGGCAGGCCGCCGTTCCGGGGCGAGTCGGCGGTCGAGACCCTGGGCATGGTGATGGTGGTGGAGCCGGTGCCGGTCCGCGTCCTCCGCCCCGGGATCCCGCGCTCGCTGGAGAACATCGTCCTGCAGTGCCTGGACAAGGAGCCCGGGGGCCGTTACGCGACGGCTGATGCCCTCCGCGACGATCTCGACGCCTTCCTCGCCGGCCGCCGGGTCCGCGCCCGCCGGCCGGGGCCGGTCGAGCGGGCGAGGCGATGGGCCCGCCGCCGGCCGAAATCGGCCTGGCTCGCCGCGTCGGCGCTGCTCCTCGCGGTGGTGCTCGCCGCCGGGTTCGCCTCCTGGACCGTCGCCCTGAGCCGGGGCCGCGACCGCGCCGAGCAGCACGCCTACGCGTCGCGGGTCCAGCTCGCCCGACGTGCCTACGAGACGGGCCATCTCAGCCGCGCCCAGCTCAACCTGCACGGCCTCATCCCCCAGGATGGCGAGCGAGACCGCCGCGAGTTTGCGTGGCGGCACCTCTGGGAACTCACCCGCCGGGAGGCCCGGATGATCTTCGGGGCCGAGGCCGGTTTCGACCACCTCGCCCTCTCCCCCGACGGATCCAAGCTCGTCCACGGGGGCGCCGCGGGCGTCTCCCTCAAGGATCTGAATAGCCACGCGGTTGGCTGGTGGGTCTCGACCGGGGCGATGGTCCTCAACGCCAACCCCGCCTTCTCGCGAGACGGGCGCAAGATCGTCCTGGTGACCATCGAGCCGGAGGACAGGATCGGGCGGACGCGGGCCGTCGAGATCCGCGACGCCTCGGACGGGACCCTGCTGGGCCGCCGCGTCCTGCCTGCCTCCGTCCTGATCAGGTCGGCCAGCATCCCGCGCGAGGGCCACCTCCGCCTGATCGTCCACGTCCCGGCGGCCGACGCGCCATTCTCCGGCGAGATCTGGACCTGGTCCGACCACGGGCCCCTGGACGAGACGGCCCCGCCGGTCCGGTTCCCCGTGCTTTGCGCGGTCTCGGCGGATGGGAGGCGGGCCCTGGTCATCGACGACGAGGGCCGCATGGCCGTCCACGACCTGGCCGCCCAGGCGGTCGTCCCGCTGCGAGACGCCCCGGTGGTCGACCTGGGCGTCTGCAATTTCTCGGCGGACGGTAGGCGGGTGTGCGTCTCGCGCGAGAGGGACGTCGAGCTGGCGATCCACGACACCGCCGATGGCCGGCTCCTACAACGCATCTCCGGCTTCGACGCGTCCATCGCCGAGGCCTCGATGCAGCCCGGCGGCGACGCCGTCGCGCTGCGCACCGTGACGCAGGAGGTCCGCCTCGTCGACCCGTCGCGAGGGCTGAACGTCCGAGTCCTCGAAGCCCCCTCCGGCTCGGGCGTCGAGAGCAAGCACATCCAGTTCACCCCGGACGGGACCGCCTTCCTCGTCCACAGGACCGAGCACCAGGGGACCGACCGCATCGAGCTGCGCTCGGCCGAGGACGGCCGCCTCCTCGCCGAGTCGCCCGCGCGGCACACTGGCCTGCCCGGCCCCTGGGCGCTTCGGCATGGCCCCCGCCCGGAACTCATCTATTCGCAGGGCCTCTACGCCTGGCGATGGGAATGGGGCCGTTCCGTCGACCCGGGCCCGGAAGACATGCTGAAGGGCCACGACGACGAGGCCTGGGCGCTGGCCTACAGCCCCGACGGCAAGCTCCTGGGCAGCTCCTCGAACAACGACAGGGAAGAGGAGACGATCCGGCTCCGGATGCCCGACGGCCGCATCGTCCGCGAGTGGAGGGACAGCGAGGCCACGGTGTCCGGCCTCGTCTTCTCGCCCGACGGCTCCTGGATCGCCACGGCGCACCTCTGTCGCGAGCGGGCCATCCGGATCCGGCCGTCCCTGGACGACGGCGAGGTCGTGTCGGTCGAGCTTCCCGACGGCGAATGGGGGCGGAGCGTGGCCGTCGACCCGACGCGGCCCGTCGTCTACGCCGGCGGCGACCGCGGGACCGTGCTGGCCTGGGACGTCGCCAGCCGTCGCGTCCTCTGGCGAATCATGCCGCCGCCGGAGCGACGGCTGCCCCGGACCCACGACCGGGTGCACCAGGTGGCGATCTCCCCCGACGGCCGCCGGCTCGCCGTGGCCGACGACCGCGGCGTCGTCCGGCTCCTCGACACCGCAAACGGCGACGTCGTCGCGTCTCACGAGGGACGCGGCCCCATGCTCGCGGTGGCCTATGCCCCGGACGGGCGGACGGTCGCGGCGGGCGACCGCGAGGGCCTGATCTACTTCCTCGACGCCGGCGGCCTCCGGCCGCGCCAGGTCGTGCCGGGCGACGATCGGGACCTGCGGTGCCTGGCCTTCAGCCCGGACGGGCGGACCCTGGCCGCCGCGGGGCTCGGCCAGGTGGTCCGGCTCTGGGACCCGTCCACCGGCGAGGAACTCCTGTCGCTCCCGGGGCATCGCGCCCAGGTGAACGCGGTCGCCTTCTCCCCGGACGGCGAGACCCTGGCCTCCGCCGACCACGTCGGGATCATTAGATTCTGGCGCGGGCCCCTGCCTTAGGGCCCCAGATCAGCGAGCCCGGATCGTCACCTCGTCGAACATCCCCCGGTCGTCGAACGACCCCAGCCCCACGGCCCCCTTCGCGAACCGCTTGTCGTGGGCCGTCATGATCGGGCTCTCCATGTCGTCGAAGTAGACCTCGATCAGCCCTGACTCCGGCTCTCGGACCACCCGGACCTCGTGCCAGCCGTCGCCCCACTCGACGCCCTTGGTGCGCGACTCGGCGATCGAGACGCGAGGCGCGCCGTCGACCGCGAAGACGCTGTGCGCGTGGGGATCGGCCTCCTTGGCGATGTGGACGTAGTAGAAATGCGACGGGTCGACGTGGCCCAGGATCACGCACAGGTCGCGATGGCCATAGTCCTTGACGGTCGACCTGATCTTGGCGCGCAGTTCGAAGGCGCCGAATTCCTTCCCCTCGATCAGCGCGATGTTCAGCGGAGAGCGGACCTCCGGCTCGTACTTGCTCGCGGCGAAAAGTTCGAGGGCGCGCCCCCCCTCCTCCGTCCGGGCGATCCGCCAGGCCGCCGGGTCGGTGAAGGTCCAGCCGGTCGGGAGGTCGCGTTCGAAGTCGTCGCGGAAGAGGGCCGAGGAGGGCTCGTCGCCGAGGGCGAGGCACGGGGCGAGGCCGATCAGGATGACGGCCGCCAGCGTCACGGGAGGTCGCACGTTCGGGGCTCCTTGCGATGGGAGGGTGGTCCGCCTCGAATGTGCGCCGGCCGACCGGCCCGATCAAGCCCCCGCCGGCCTCCCGCCTCCTTGACAGCCGACGCGCGGCGGCCCGAAGATGCATCGTCCGACCGCGGGACGGCCCGCGACCTCCCGGAGATCAGGTGTATGTCGATACGACGGCAGTGGATCGCGCCCCTCGCGGGCGCCTGCATCATCATGTCCATGACGACGGCTCGCGGCGACGAGGGGATGTGGGTCTTCAACAACCTTCCCCTGGAGACCCTCAAGGCGCGGTACAACTTCACCCCGCCCCCCGGCTGGGCCGAGCACCTGCGATCGGCGGCCGTCCGGTTCAACAACGGCGGCTCGGGGTCGTTCGTCTCGGCCGACGGCCTCATCATGACGAACCACCACGTCGGCGCCGACACCCTCGCCAAGCTCAGCACGCCCGAGAACGACTACTACTACCGCGGCTTCCACGCGCCGACGCGCGACCGCGAGATCAAGGCCCCCGACCTGGAGCTGAACGTCCTGGTCGCCATCGAGGACGTCACCGCGCGGGTGAACGCGGGCGTCCGGCCCGACATGGACGACGCCGCCGCCGCGCTCGCCCGCCGCAAGGCGTCGGCCGAGATCGAGAAGGAGTCGACCCAGAAGACCGGCCTCCGCAGCGACGTGGTCACCCTCTACCAGGGGGGGCAGTATCACCTCTACACCTACAAGAAGTACACCGACGTCCGGCTGGTCTTCGCGCCCGAGTTCGAGGTGGCGTTCCTCGGCGGCGACGAGGACAACTTCGAATACCCCCGCTGGTGCCTGGACGTCTGCTTCTTCCGCGCCTACGAGGACGGCGAGCCGGCCAGGATCGAGCATTACCTGAAATGGAGCCCCGACGGCTCCCGCGAGGGGGACCTCGTCTTCGTCGCCGGGCACCCCGGCCGCACCGACCGGCTCAACACCGTGGCGAGCGTGGAGTACCTCCGCGACTTCGGCTTCCCCAGCCTGCTCGACTGGCTCCACGCCAAGGAGGAGTTCCTCGTCGGCTTCGGCAAGCAAGGGGACGAGGCGTTCCGCCAGGCGAAGGAGGAGCTTTTCTCCATCCAGAACAGCCGCAAGGCCCGCACCGGCGGCCTGGAAGGGCTGAAGAATCCCGAGTTCATGGCCCGCAAGCGCGCCGCCGAGCAGGAGCTGCGCGCCCGAATCGCCGCCGACCCGGCCCGGCAGGCCGCCTATGGCGCGGCGTGGGACAAGATCGCCGAGGCCCAGAAGGTGAACGTGAAGACGGCCCGGCCGTACATGTTCCTCGAACGCGGGCGGGGGCTCGACTCGACCCTCTTCCACATCGCCCGCGACCTCGTCCGGCTGGCCGAGGAGAAGCCCAAGCCCAACGCCGACCGCCTGAAGGAGTATCGCGACTCCGCCCTCGAGTCGCTGGAGTTGGAGCTGTTCTCCACCGCGCCCATCTACCCCGCCTTCGAACAGGCCAAGTTCGCCTTCGGCCTCGCCTACTGGAAGAAGATCGCCCCGGACGACCCGGTTTTGGCCCGCGTGCTCGACGGCCGCTCGCCCGAGCAGGCCGCCGCCGAGCTCGTCGGCGGGACGAAGCTCGCCGACGTGGCCGTCCGCCGCCAACTCGCCGAAGGGGGCAAGGCCGCGATCCAGGCCAGCGACGACCCCATGATCAAGCTGGCGATCGCCGTCGACCCCGAGGCCCGCGCCCTCCGCAAGGAGCGCGAGGACAAGGTCGAGGGGGTCGAGACGGCCAACTACGCCCTCATCGCCAGGGCGCTCTTCGAGGAGAAGGGGGATAGCATCTATCCCGACGCCACCTTCACCCTGCGACTGGCCTTCGGCGCGGTCAAGGGGTACGCCGTCGACGGTAAGGAGATTCCGCCGTACACGAAGGTCGCCGGGGCGTTCGAGCACGAGAAGGCCCACGGGGCCAAGCCGCCGTACAAGCTCCCGCAATCGTGGCGCGAGGCGAGGGAGGCCGGCCGGCTCGACATGGACGCGGAGTTCAACTTCGTCTGCACCGCCGACATCATCGGCGGCAACTCCGGGAGCCCCGTCGTCAATCGCGACGGGGAGGTCGTCGGCCTCATCTTCGACGGCAACATCCAGTCGCTGGTCCTGGACTTCGGCTATGACGACGCGGTCGCCCGCGCCGTGTCGGTGGACTCTCGCGTCATCGTCGAGGCCCTCCGGTCGGTCTACCGCGCCGACGACCTGCTCAGGGAGCTGACCGCCCGCTGACGCCGGCGTCGGGCCCCGGCGGCAAGGGCCGCCAGCGCCCGGCCCGCTTGACCAGGAGGCGTTCCACGAACGCCTCGTAGTCGGCGGCCGAGCGCCGTTTCTTGGGGTCCCAGCGCCGGCCCTTCTCCCAGTTGCAGCGGCCGTGGACGGCGGCGAGGTTCCGGGCGTCCTCGCCGCCCCCCCGGCTCCGGGCGCGGATGTGTTCGAGCGTCGCCCCCTCGCCCGTCGCGGCGACGAAGGCGATCGGCCCGTTGCAGATCAGGCACTTCCCCACCCAGTCGCCGCCGCGACGCTCGAAGGTCGAGTCGGTCCTCGCGGCGAGGTCTAGCTTGTCGGCGGTCGTCACGGCGGCCTCGCCCCGGTCAGTAGACCCTCTCCTCGGCGACCGGGGCGACGGAGCCGTCGCCGACCTTGCCGAGCGCCTCGCGGACCATCAGCAGCTCCGCCACGTTCTCCAGGGTGAGCAGGCCGACCACCCTGCCGTCGCGGACGACCGGGGCGCACGACGCCCCTCGCTCGCGCAGGGCGTTCACCGCCGCGACGAGCGGGCCGTCCGCCTCCACGGCCGGGGCGGACGCCGAGGCGAACTCGCCCACCGATCCGTCCGGCCCGCGAGCGGCCAGCCCGGCCATCAGGTTGGCGCGGGTCAGCACGCGAGGCTCGTCGTCCGCCTCGTTCCCCTCGACCGGGAAATCCTGCTGCGTGCCGGAGAGGAGCACGCCCACGGCCTGGCCGAGCGTGTCGTCGTCGCGGAGGCTCTGGAAGTCCGTCAGCATGGCGTCGCGGACCAGGACCCCCTTCAACGCCGCCCGCTCGGCCACCTGGAGCGCCTCGGCCTCGGCGCCGATCCAGACGAACAGCGCGATGAAGAGGAGCAACGGCGCGCCGCTGCTCAGCCCGAAGAGCCCGAAGGCGATCGCCATCATCTGGCCGACCGTCGCCGCCGCCCGGGTCGCCTTCGCGTAGGGGAGCTTCATCGCAAGCAAGGCGCGGAGCACCCGGCCGCCGTCCATCGGGAAGGCGGGCAGCATGTTGAACGCGGCCAGGAACACGTTGACCAGCAGGATCTTCGACCAGAAGCCCGCGTGCAGCACCTCGGCCGACTCGTCGCCGGCCGGGAATCGGACGCCGACCAGCCACAGCACGGCGACGATCACCACGTTCACCGCGGGGCCGGCGAGCGCCACCATCAGCTCCTGCCCGGGCTTCTCCGGGAGCCGTTGGAGCCGGGCGACCCCGCCGATCGGCAGCAGGGTGATGTCGGCGGTCGGCACGCCGAACCGACGCGCCATCAGCGCGTGCCCCAGCTCGTGCAGCACCACGCAGCCGAACAAGGCCAGGACGAAGCCCCCCTGCCGCAGGCCCGCTGGGAGCCCCCCCCCGGCCGACGCCCCGGCCGCCACCAGCCACGCGATCAGGATGACGAACGTCCAGTGGACGTAGATGGGAATCCCCGCGATCCGCCCGATTTTCCACGACCAGGACATTCAATCATCCTCCAACGCACGTTGTTGACCGCGATCGACACATTGTACGGCGGACGAGACCGCGCGCGGGTTTTCCTCCGATCCGATTTGACAACCCCCCGCCGCGACCTAGGGTAGCGTTAAGCCCCCATCCCCGGGGGGTGGACACGCCAGGTAGGGGAACAAGGGGCCGGCCCCGACGGGCCGGAGATCCCGTGGGAAACGAGGCGATCATGGACTTGAAGGCGGCAACGCACGTCTGCGTCTCCCCGGTCGAGATGGAGGGGGACGACACGCAAGTCCTCCCCCGCTCGCCGATGTACCTCATCACGATCCAGGGGGGGGTCCCCGGGGCGATGCTCCGGATCGAGGGGCCCGAGGCGTCGCTCGGCCGATCGGCCGAGAACGTCCACCAGTTCCCCGACCCGACCATCTCCCGCCGGCACGCCGTCATCACCCACGACGGTTCCGGCGACGCGTGGCTGACCGACCTGGGCAGCAGCAACGGCACCTACCTCGACGGCAAGCGCGTCCCCCCCCACGCGGCGACCCGGCTCGAGGACGGGGCGCGGATCCAGCTCGGCGCGTCGATCATCCTGAAATACGCCAGCCTGGGCCCCGACGACGAGCGGTTCCAGCGCGAGATGTTCGAACGCACCGTGCGCGACAACCTGACCGGTCTGTACAACCGCGGCTACTTCATGGAGCAGATCGGGCCCCTGTGCGAGCGCAACCGCATGCGGAACCTGGGGACCGCTCTCCTGATGGTGGACATCGATCATTTCAAGCGGGTCAACGACCTCCACGGCCACGAGGCCGGCGACGCGGCGCTCCGCGAGGTCGCCAAGGTGTTGCGGGAATCGACCCGCTCCGACGACCTCGTCGCGCGCTACGGCGGCGAGGAGTTCATCGTGGCCCTGCCGGTCGCCTCGGCCGATCAGGGCTGGGAACGAGCCGAGCAGTTCCGGCGAATGCTGGCGAGCCGACCGATCCGCGCCGGGCGGAAGGAACTGCGAGTCACCGCCAGCTTCGGCGTCTCGTCCAGCACGATGGCGCGGCCACGAGGGATCAAGGCCCTGATGACCACGGCCGACGTCGCGCTGTACGAGGCGAAGCGAACCGGCCGCGACCGCGTGGTCGCCGCCGAGCGCATGCTGACCGCCGCGGAGCGCCGCACCGAGTCGTGCGACGCCCTGGCCGTCTGACCGTCGGCGCGGCGTTCGCTCGCTTCGGGCGCGAGGGTGAGCTATGATGGGCGTGCGCCCGCCGGGGCGCCATGCCAGGACTCATCCCACCGACCCCGTACAGGTGACGGAATCGTGCCCACAGCCGAAGCCTCGTCGTCACGCCCCCTGGAACCCCTCGCCCTGGGGGTGTGCAGCTGGAGCCTCCAGGTCAAGAACGTGCCGGAGCTGAAGGGCTTCCTCGACCAGCTGGGGGTCGACGTCGTCCAGATCGCCTGCGGCGACCCCCACCACGCGAGCTGGGACGAGGGGGACGACCTCCCCGCCGCCGCCAGGGCCGCCGGCTTCCGCATGACCGGCGCGATGCTGGGCTTCCCCGGCGAGGACTACACCACGCCCCAGACCATCATGAAGACCGGCGGCTTCGGCGACCCCGCGACCCGCGCCGAGCGCCTCGCGCGCCTCGACTGGGCGCTCGACCGCACCAGGGCGCTGGGCCTCTCGGACCTCATGCTCCACGCCGGGTTCCTCCCGGAGCTGGACGACCCCGGCCGTTCGGCGATGCTCGACGTCCTGGCGCGCGCCGGCGACAAGGCCGCCGCCGCCGGGATCACGCTGGCGTTCGAGACCGGCCAGGAGACGGCCCAGCTCCTCCGCCGGACGCTCGACGACCTGAAGTCGCCGTCCCTCAAGGTCAACTTCGACCCGGCGAACATGCTCCTCTACGACATGGGAGACCCGATCGAGGCCGTCAGGATCCTCGGCCCGGACATCCGCTCGGTCCACGTCAAGGACGCGCGCCGGCCCACGGTGAAGGGTGCCTGGGGCGAGGAGGTCCCGCTCGGCGAGGGAGAGGTCGGCATCCCGGCGTTCATCAAGGCGCTGAAGGACGTCGGCTACCGGGGGCCGCTCGTCGTGGAGCGGGAGGTGGGAGACCAGGCGGGGCGGCTGCGCGACGTCGCGCGGGGCCTGGAAGTCCTGCGGGAATGCCTGGCCGGCTGATCGCGGACGCCGCCCCGGGCCGCGACCGGCGACGCCGGCGCGGCCCGGGCGCGGGCCTGGTCACGCGACGATCGTCCGCACGACCGCGGCCAGCTCGCGGCCGCCCTCGGTCAGCGCGTAGAAGTTGTGCTTGCCCGAGCGTCGGGGCTCGATCAGCCGGCCGTGGCGCAGGAGCGCCAGGTGGTGGCTGACGGCCGGCTGGCTCTGGGTGCCGAGGTCGGCGCACAGCTCGGTGACGTTGCGTTCCTTCTCCTCCAGGAGGAGGAGGACCTGGAGCCGGGTGGGGTCCGAGACCTGCTTGAGCAGGTCGGCGACGCGGCGGATCTCGGCGAGACGCCGGGCTGCCGCCGCGGCGGCGGTCTTCGTCGACCGCGCTGGCGCGGAGGCGCGGGCGGAGGTTGCGGCCATCGCAAGTCTTCCTGAAACGGATTGTGGAGGCGTGATGTCCGAGGGGGGGCCGTCTGGCCGCCGACCGGGGTGGTGGTCGGCGTCGGCGAGGGCGTCTCCGCCTCGCCTTCGGCATGGATAATAGGATAGTCACATCCTTGTGTTCAGTCAACCCGGCTCCGCCGGCCGGGACGCCCGGCTTGTCGGGGCGGGGGGCCTTGCCTTAGAGTGTGGGCCGGGCACGAGTCGGCCCGACCGATCCCCCCCCGCGAGAGTGCAGACCGATGGCTGGGCCCACCACGACGATCGAATCCCCCCGGCGCGCGACCGAGGCCGCCTTCCAGCAGTGCCTCAACCCGTCGTGCGCCGCCACGTTCGCCGTCGACGAGGCCCACTTCGCCTGCCCCAGGTGCGGCGACCTGATCGACGTGGTCTACGACTGGGACCGGCTGGAAGTCCCCGCGACCCTGAGGGATTTCGAGGCGAAGTGGTCGCGCCAGCTCGACCCGCTCGCCTTCTCCGGCGTCTGGCGGTTCCGCGACCTGCTCCCCTTCGCCCCCCCCGACAAGGTGGTGACCATCGGCGAGGGCCGCACCCTGCTGCAGCGGGCCGACAAGGTCGGCCGCGCCGTCGGCATGGACCCGGGCCGGCTGATGCTCCAGTACGAGGGGATGAACCCCTCCGGGAGCTTCAAGGACAACGGGATGACCGCGGCGTTCACCCACGCCCGGATGATCGGTGCCCGCCGCGTCGCCTGCGCCAGCACCGGCAACACCTCCGCCGCCCTGTCTGTCTATTGCTCGGCGACGGACCTCGGGTTCCGGGCGATCATCTTCGTCGGCTCGGGGAAGATCGCCTATGGCAAGCTCGCCCAGGCGCTCGACCACGGCGCCCTGACCATCCAGATCGTCGGCGACTTCGACGACGCCATGAGGCGCGTCCGCGAGGTGGCCGACCGGCTGGGCATCTACCTGATGAACTCGGTCAATCCCTTCCGGCTGGAGGGGCAGAAGACCATCATGTATCGCGTCTTGGAGTCGCTCGGCTGGGAGGTCCCCGACTGGATCGTCGTCCCCGGGGGGAACCTGGGGAACTCGAGCGCCTTCGGCAAGGCGTTCATCGAGCTGAAGCACCTGGGGCTGATCGACCGCGTCCCCCGGCTGGCCGTCATCAACGCCCACGGCGCCCGGACGCTCCACGAGCTGTACGGCTCTCGCGAGATCCGCTGGCTCAGCGGCCTGCCCGACTCGGCGAAGGTGGACGCCTATTACGGGGAGCTGGACGCCGCCGGCATGAAGGCGTCGACCATCGCCTCGGCCATCGAGATCAACCGGCCGGTGAACCTCAAGAAGTGCCTGCGCGCCCTGGACTTCTGCGACGGCGTCGTCCGCGAGGTCTCCGACCAGGAGATCATGGACGCCAAGGCGTGGGTGGGCGCCGGCGGCCTGGGCTGCGAGCCCGCCAGCGCCGCGAGCGTCGCCGGGGCCCGCCGCCTCCGCGAGGAAGGCGTCATCGCGCCGTCGGAGCGGGTCGTCTGCATCCTCACCGGGCACCAGCTCAAGGACCCCACCGCGACGGTCGCCTACCACGGGGCCGATCAGGAGAATTTCGAGAAGGTGCTGGGGGCCCGCGGCGTGAATCGCGCCGGGTTCGCCAACCGCCCCGTCGTCGTCCCCAACGCGCTGGACGACATCATCCGTGCCATCGCCCTGTACTCCGACCCGTCCGCGCCGGCCCCCTGACCGGCCGCGGGGTCGCGCGACGATCATTCTCACCTAAGGAAAGGGAGGCCGGCCTTGAGCACGGCACTGATCCGTATCGGGCTGCATGGCGCGGCGGGCCGGATGGGCCTGCGGCTGACGCAACTCATCGCCCTCGACCCCCGGACCACGCTGGTCGCGGCGGTCGACCGGGCGTGCCTGGGCGAAGACGCGGGGAGCGTCGCGGGGGCCGGGGCGCTCGGCGTGCCGATCCGCGCGCTCGACGCGATCGCGGACACGCGCCCGAACGTCGTGATCGACTACTCGCACCCCTCGGCCACGGCCGAGGTCGCCGAGGCATGCCGCCTCGCGAGGGTCCCTCTCGTGATCGGCACGACGGGGCTCGACGACGACGCCCGCCGCGCCCTGGAGGAGGCCTCGGCCGAGATCGCTGTGCTGGCCTCGCCGAACACGAGCCGCGCGGTCAACCTCCTCTTCGAACTCGCCGCGCGGGCCGCCGCGGGCATGGGCCCGGAGGCCGACGTCGAGATCATCGAGCGGCACCACCGCCTGAAGAAGGACGCGCCCAGCGGCACGGCCCTGAGGATCGCCGAGGTGATCTCGGCCGCGACCGGCGCCGGGCCGCTGGTCCACGGCCGCGAGGGCCAGGTGGGCGAGCGGACCCGGGGCGAGATCGGCATGCACGCCGTCCGGGGCGGCGACTGCCCCGGCGAGCACACCATCCTGTTCGCCCTGGGCGGCGACACCCTGGAGCTGACCCATCGAGCCCTGAACCGCGACGGCTTCGCGCGCGGGGCGATCGACGCCGCCGTCTTCCTCGCGGGCAAGCCGCCGGGGAACTACTCGATGGCCGACGTCCTCGGCCCCCAGGCCTGACACCCCGAGGCCCATCATGGCGCGCTGCGATCGAGGCTACCCCTGCGAGGTCTGCGGCGAGGAGGTCGAACTCCTCCTGGAGTCCGACCTCTCCCTGCGATACGCGCTAGGGGAGGTCGACCCCGACTCGCTCCCGAGCGCGCCCGATCGGCACCTCCGCTGCAACCCGACGCTGAGCCAGTTCATCGTCCACGAGTCGTTCGACGCGCCGGTGGCGGCCGGGCCGTTCGCCAAGGCCGCGCTCGACCCGGCGTTCGTCGCCGAGGAGGAGGCCCGCGTCACCGCCGGCTACCTGCGCCTGGTGGAGCTGGCGGAGCGGGGCGGATCGATCCTGGAGCTTACCCCGTCCGGGCCCCGTCGCGCCGCGGATCGCATCGAGTCCTGACGCCGACGAGGCACCCACGGAGGGAGCGTCCCGATGATCGAATCGCCCGGGGCCGGGCCGACGCCGCCGGCCTCCCGGCGCGTCCTCTTCCTGGACGACGACCCCCGCCGCGCCGAGCTGTTCCTGGAGTGCTGCCCGCACGCCGTCTGGGTCACGGACGTCGGCGCCTGCGTCGATCGGCTGGCCGAGCCCTGGGACGAGGTCCACCTGGATCACGACCTCAACGGCGAGCGCTTCGTGGACGAGTCGCGGGACGACTGCGGCATGGCGGTCGTCCGCTGGCTCTGCTCGCCGTCGCGCGAGCACCTGCGTCGGGCCCGCTTCTTCGTCCACAGCCACAACTCCGCCGCGGCCTCGCGCATGGTCCTGCTCCTGCTGCGGCACGGCTACATGGCCGAGTACCGGCCCTTCGGGCACGACCTGGTTGACTTCCTGACGCTCGGCCCGCCGCCGCGAGGGCGGGGGCTGTTCCGCGGCCTGGGGGCGATCTGGGGGCGGGTCGCCGACCGCTGGGCCCGGCTGACGCGACGGACGGCCAGTCGCTATGATGGGGGCGACTCGCGGGGCCGGGGGCCCCGGGCGGGCCGGAAGACTACATCGGAGGAAGGGCCTTGAGAACGGTCATCACGGGTGGGGCGGGTTTCGTCGGGTCGCATCTCTGCGAGCGTTTCCTCGCCGAGGGGGACGAGGTCGTCTGCGTCGACAACCTCCTCACCGGCAATCCCCGCAACATCGACCACCTGCGGACGGACCCGAAGTTCCGGTTCATCGAGCACAACGTCTCCGAGCCGATCGACGTCGACGGCCCGGTCGACAACGTGCTCCACTTCGCCAGCCCGGCGAGCCCGGCCGACTACCTCGCCCACCCGATCCCCACCCTGAAGGTGGGCTCGCTCGGCACGCACAACGCGCTCGGGCTCGCGAAGGCCAAGGACGCCCGGTTCCTCCTGGCCAGCACGTCGGAGATCTACGGCGACCCGGAAGTCCACCCGCAGGTCGAGGAGTACTGGGGCCACGTCAACACCATCGGCCCCCGCGGCTGCTACGACGAGGCCAAGCGCTTCGCCGAGGCCATCACGATGGCCTACCACCGCTACCACGGCGTGAAGACCCGCATCGTCCGGATCTTCAACACCTACGGCCCCCGCATGCGCCTCAACGACGGCCGCGTGCTGCCCAACTTCATGAAGCAGGCCCTCCGCGGCGAGCCCATCACCCTCTACGGCAACGGCGACCAGACCCGCAGCTTCTGCTACGTCACCGACCTGGTCGACGGCATTTACCGCCTCCTCAAGTCCGACTACGCCCTGCCGGTGAACATCGGCAACCCGTCGGAGATCACCGTTTCCCAGCTCGCCGAGGAGATCATCGCCCTCGTCGACGGCACCAAGAGCACCATCGTCCACGAGCCGCTCCCCCAGGACGACCCCAAGCGCCGACGCCCCGACATCACCAAGGCCCAGACCATCCTGGGCTGGAACCCGGCGGTCGACCGCGCCGAGGGGCTCAAGCGTACCCTCGAATACTTCCGCACCGTCGTCTGAACCGGCCGCCGCGGGGCGTCGTCCCGACCCGAGGGACGCGCCCACGCCGGCCGCTCAGCCGCCCAGGATCTCCATCGCCGCGTTGCGGCCGTTGACGGCGATCACGCTGCCGCCGGGATGCGTCGCCGCGCCGCAGAGGAAGACGCCGGGCATCGGCGTGCGCGGCGAGAGGCGATGCTCCCACATATACGCGGGCAGGCATTCGCCCTGGAAGATATGTCCCCCCGTGAGGCCGACGCGCTCCTCGACGTCGGGCGGCCCCAGCGCCTCGACGTCCACGATCGCCCCCTCCAGCCCGTCGCAGAACCGGCCGATCGAACCGAGCGCCAGCCGCGTCGCCTCCTCGCGGCGCGAGTCCCAATCCCCCTCCGCGAAGGCGTACGGGACGTACTGCGCGAAGACGCTCATCGAATGCAGCCCCGCCGGGGCGATGCTCGGATCCAGCGCCGTCTGGAAATAAAGCTCCGTCCAGAGCCGCGCGGGCAGCTCGCCCCGACGCGCCGCGCGATGGCCCTCGTCCCACTCCTCGGCGGTCAGCGGCGTGTTGACCTGGCCGAGATGGTGGTCCCGCCGCGTCCCCGGCCGCGCCTTGAAACTTGGAAGCTCCCGCAGCGCGACGTTCATCTTCAGCGTGCAGCCGACCTGCGGGACGGCCTCCACCTTCGCCTTCCAGCCGGCGTCGGCCGCGTCGCCGAGCAACCGGAGCGCGACGCGTGGGTCGGCGTTGCAGACGACCGCCCCGGCCCGGATCCGCTCGCCAGCTTCAAGCTCGACCCCCTCGCCGGGGTTGATCCGCGCGACCTTCACGCCGGTCGCGACGACCGCCCCGAGGTCGCGCGCGATATCGCACAGCAGAAACGAGACCATCCCCATCCCGCCGTGAACGTACCCCCACTGCCCCGGCGATCCCCCCAGCCTCCCCGACTGGTGATGGAAGTGGATCGAGGCGGTGCCGCGATCGCTCGGGCTGGCGTTCGTCCCGATGACCCCCTGCCCCAGGTAGGCCATCCGCATCCGCTCGTCCTGGAAGTAATTCCGGACGCACTCCAGCATCGACCATTCGAACAGGAGATGACGCGCCTCGTGGTCGCCCCCCAGTCGTTCATCGATCTGGTCGATGGTCGGCGCCCTGCCAAGCCAGACGTCGCCGTCCCCCTCCGGCCGGAGGACGTCGCGGAGGCGCGCCTTCACGGCGCAAAAATCCCGCCAACCGGCGACGTCCATCGGCGCGAGCCGCCGGATCTCCTCCTCGCAACGGGCGTCGTCGTCCCAGAGCTGCACGCTGCCGCCGTCTTCGAACGGCACGAACAGCCCGGCCGTCGCGGGCGACCAGCGAAGGCCGTACTCGACGAGCCGAAGCTCCTCGATCACTCTCGGATGCAGCAACCCCAGGAGGTACGAGCAAGGGGAGAGCCGGAAGCCCGGCCAGGGCTCATCGATGGTGCAGGCTCCCCCCACGCGGTCACGCGACTCCAGCACCAGCACCGATTTGCCCGCTCGGGCCAGGTAGGCCGCCGCCGTCAGGCCGTTGTGCCCCGCGCCGACGACCACGACGTCCCACCGCCGCCCGGAGACCTCCCGGACGCTCGCCCCAAGATCCATCCTCCCGAGGGTTTCCAGCGTCCTCCGACGCCCTCCGGGGGTGGTCGTCATCTCGGCCTCCTGTTCCACGAAGAGCGCGCCCGGCCCGCGACGACGCCGGCCGCGGTCGACGCCGGGACGATCCCAGGATATCGTGGCCGTCCCCGCCGGGGTATCGGAGCGGCCGGCGCAATCCGCAAGGTCGCGGGCGAGATTCGCGCGCCCATCGGCCGGGGGGGATGTAAACTTGAACCGTAGCCCGGCGGCCGGGCGGCCGGGACGCGACCGACGGCCGGGCCCGGCGACGAGGCCCGATGCGAGGGACGACCGAACCATGCGATCCACCGGCACCGTCGTCACGCGACTCGGCGACCTCGTCGACGGCCAGGAAGCCGTCTGCTACGCGGTCCTGGCGAAGAAGGTCCGCGGCACGACCAAGACCGGCAAGCCCTTCCTCCGCTGCGTCTTCCGCGACAAGAAGACCTCGCTGGAGGCCCCGCTCTGGCACGGCGACCCGCTCCTCGAGGTCGCCGAGGCCTGGGACGAGGGGATCGCCTACCGGGTCGAGGTCCGCTCCGAGCTGAAGCTGAACTTCGGCATGCAGCTCGTCATCCTGAACATCCGCCCCGCCGCCGACGGCGACGAACTCGAAGGCTACGACGTCGACGAGCTGTTCGAGAGCAGCGCCTGGCCCGCCGACGAGCTGCTGCAATCGATCCACCAGCGCGTCGACAAGTACATCGCCGATCCGCACCTCAAGGAGCTGGTGGTCCGCGTCCTCGTCGAGAACGACGACCTGCTGCGCAAGATGCCCGCCGCCAGCGCGATGCATCACGCCTACACACGCGGGCTGCTCGAACATATGTGGAGCATGAGCCGCGTCGCCGCGATGCTCCTGGACCACTACGGCGACTGCTACTACAAGGATCTCAACCCGCCGCTGGACAAGGGCGTGGTGATGGCGGCCGTCGTCCTGCACGACATCGGCAAGCTTAAGGAGCTGGCGTACAGCCCGGTCGAGGCGCGCTACACGAAGGAAGGCCAGCTCCTCGGCCACATCATCATGGGTCGCGACATGGCGCGCGACGCCGCCCGGAACATCGACGGCTTCCCCGAGGAGACGCTCCTCTGCCTGGAGCACGCGATCCTCGCCCACCACGGCAAGCGCGAGTTCGGCGCCCCGGTCCTGCCCGCGACCCTGGAAGCCATCCTCGTCTCGTTCATCGACGACCTGGACGCCAAGATGAACACGGCCGTCCGGTATCGGATGGACCACAAGAACGGCGAGGAGTTCACCGACAAGGTCTGGGCCCTGGACAACCGCCGCCTCTATCGCGGCATCCCGGTCGAGCCCGGCGCGCCCGCGCCCGACCTCGACGCCTGACCGCCGCCCCCCCCCCGCGCGCGCCGACCCGCCGGCCCCGATTGCCGGCCGCGTGGGCGACGGGATACAATGGACGCGATGTCGGCCGCGTCGCGGCCCTGCGATCCCACGCGGACACGAGCGAGAGGAAGACGCATGTATCGGATGTTGCGACTCGGCGCGCCGGCCCTGGCGCTGTCCCTGATCGTCGGCTGCGGCGCCGAGGAGGCCCCGGGCCCAGGCAACGTCGAGGACTCCCGTCCTTCCGTGAGCACGCCGGCCGTCCCGCCGTCCACCGACGAGATGCCGAACCCGGCCGCGACGCGCCGCGCCGAACCCTCCACCCCCATCCCCTCGGAGACCGAGATCGCGCCCCCCGTCGAGGCCGACCCGAAGGCCGACGCCGCCGACCCGAAGGCCGACGCCGCGCCGGCCGTCGAGGGGCCCGAGGCGAGCAAGGTCGAGTTCACCGAGGATGAGCTCGCCAACATCAAGAAGCTCCCCGCCGACGAGCAGGAGGCCGCGCTGAAGCAGGGCCTCTGCCCCGTCAGCGGCGAGAACCTCGGCATGGACGTCCCGATCAAGATGACCGCCGAGGGTCGCGACTTCTACATCTGCTGCGAGGGCTGCAAGGGCGCCGTCGAGAAGGACCCCAAGGGCGTCCTCGCCAAGCTCGACGGGAAGTGACCCCCACGCGGCCGACGCGCGACACGCCGCGCCGGCCCGCCACCCCGCCCCTTCGCCCGACGCCGAGGAAATCTAGCACGACTCCCCGGCCTCGGGTATAATTCTCGCCTGCGAGAATGGGTTCTCAAGCCCCGCCCTCCCCCGGGGGCGGGCATCCCGGCGCAATCCCAGGATCGGCGACTCTCCCGCGCTGAGACGAGATGACGACGCGGCCGACCGTGGTGCACGCGGCTCGATCGGGTTCCGGACCCCCCGGCCCCGGTCCCCGCCCACCCCAGCGACGGCCCCAAGTCCATCGTCGGCCTTGCTTCGCGACCCTCTCCGTCCGAACGCCAGGGCACTCCGGATCGATCGGCCCCCCCAGTCTCCGCCCCCGTATTCGAGCATCATGCGATCGGCCCGCGGCCCCGGAGGCCCCCCCCGGGACCCGCGCCCGTTCCCCGTTCGAAGCCGGCCGGCGCGTCACGGACTCCCAGCCAGTTGATCGATGGAGCCTTCCGATGTCCCACGACAGCGCTCGCGACGCCGCGATCGAGGCGATCACCTCCTGGACCAACATGGGCCGTCGCGCCCCCAGGTCGGCGACGCCGATCACGCAACTCTTCGGGATGAACGTCTTCTCCGACGAGGTCATGCGGGCGCGCCTCCCGGAGAACGTCTATCGGCTGCTGCGCAACACGGTCAAGGGGGGCGACCCGCTCGACCCCTGCGTCGCCGACGTCGTCGCCGCCGCCATGAAGGATTGGGCCATGGAGCGGGGGGCGACCCACTACTCCCACTGGTTCCAGCCGATGACCGGCCTGACCGCGGAGAAGCACGACTCGTTCCTCGCCCCCACCGAGGCCGGCGCCGCCATTGCGGAGTTCAGCGGCAAGGAGCTGGTCCGCGGCGAGCCCGACGCCTCCAGCTTCCCCTCCGGCGGCATCCGCTCCACCTTCGAGGCCCGCGGCTACACCGCCTGGGACCCCACCAGCCCCGCCTTCGTCCTGGACAACCCCAACGGCACCATCCTCTGCATCCCGACCGCCTTCTGCTCCTGGACCGGCGACGCGCTCGACAAGAAGACTCCGCTGCTCCGCTCCAACGAGGCCCTGTCCAGGCAGGCCGTCCGGATCCTCAAGCTGTTCGGCTCGAAGTCGACCCGCGTCGGCGTGACCGCCGGCCCCGAGCAGGAATACTTCCTGATCGACAAGAATTTCTACTACGCCCGCCCCGACCTCCTCAACGCCGGCCGCACCCTCTTCGGCGCCCGCCCCCCCAAGAGCCAGGAGCTTGAAGACCACTACTTCGGCTCCATCCCCGAGCGCGTCCTGGCCTGCATGATGGAGACCGAGACCGAGCTGTACAAGCTGGGGGTCCCGGTCAAGACCCGCCACAACGAGGTCTCCCCGGCGCAGTACGAGATCGCGCCGCTGTTCGAGAGCGCCAACGTCGCCACCGATCACAACATGCTGATCATGGAGACGTTGAAACGCATCGCCGACCGTTACGGCCTCCAGGCGCTGCTGCACGAGAAGCCGTTCGCGGGGGTGAACGGCTCCGGCAAGCACGTGAACTGGTCGATGTGCGACGACATGGGGAACAACCTGCTGAGCCCCGGCGACACGCCCTACTCGAACGCCCAGTTCCTCGTCTTCCTCGTCGCCGTGATCCGCGCCGTCGCCCGCCACGGCGACCTCCTGCGCGTGGCCGTCGCCCACGCCGGCAACGACCACCGCCTCGGCGCCAACGAGGCCCCGCCGTCCATCATGTCGATCTTCCTCGGCGACATGCTCGAGGACATCGTCGACCAGATCGAGAAGGGCGCCGCGAAGACCGCCAAGACGGGGGGCACGCTGAAGGTGGGCGTTTCGGTCCTGCCCGTCCTCCCCCGCGACCCGGGGGACCGCAACCGCACCAGCCCGTTCGCCTTCACGGGCAACAAGTTCGAGTTCCGCGCCTGCGGCTCGGCCCAGTCGATCGCCGGGCCGATCGTCGTCATCAACACGATCGTCGCCGAGAGCCTGGACGACATGGCGACGGAGCTCGAGCGCGCGGTCGCCGCCGGCAAGGACCTCAACGCCGAGATCCAGTCGCTGCTCCACCGGGTCGTGAAGGAGTCGCGGCACGTCATCTTCAACGGCGACAACTACAGCGAGGCCTGGCACGCCGAGGCCGAGCGCCGGGGTCTCCCCAGCCGCCGCTCCGCCGTGGACAGCCTCCCCGACTTCGTCACGCCGAAGTCGGTCGAGCTGTTCGGCAAGCACCACGTCTTCTCCGAGCGCGAGCTGAACTCGCGCTTCGAGATCTTCCTCGAGAACTACCGCAAGACGGTCACGATCGAGAGCCACCTGACGCTCCAGATCGCCACCCGCACCATCCTGCCGGCCGCCCTCCGCTACCAGGCCGAGGTGGCCGACGCGGTCGCCAAGCTGAAGGCCGCGGGGGTCGCGCCTCCGAAGAGCCAGACGGCCCTCCTCAACGAGTTGGTCGAGACCATCGACGAGCTGCAAACCGCCGCCGACAAGCTCTCCGACATCATCGAGGATCGCGTCGATGGCGACACCCTGGCCCACGCCCGCCACTCCCGCGACGTCGTCATCCCGGCCATGAACGCCGTCCGCGCCGCCGGCGACCAGCTCGAAACCCTGGTCGCCGCCGACCTCTGGCCCCTGCCGACGTATCAGGAGATGCTCTTCATCAAGTGAGCCGTCATCGGCACGCGGACGTGCTCGCGGGGGCCGCGCTCTTGGGTCCCCGCCCCGTCCGTTCTCCGAATGCCCCGAGCGCCGATGGAGGTGGGTCGTCACGCCCGAGCCGCGATATCCGAGGAATGCTCCCGGCGACTTCCATGTCCTGGACCAGAGCCGCATCCAATGCCAGGCCCCGTTCCACAAGGCCGATGGCCTGATGGAGCATGACAGCGAAGGCGACTACCCTCACTGCTACTTCAAGAAGCAGCCCGAAACTCCCGAGGAGATCGGGCGCGCCATATCGGCCTGCTCGATCTCCTGCACGAAGGCCGTCCGATACGCCGGCGATGATCCGGCGATTCTCCGGGGAATGAGGCAAGCCGGCGCGTGGGAGTCCTGCGACGCCCTCGTCGACTAGCCTCGCCTCCCTCGCTCGGGGCAACCCCGACCATACGGGCACGGTGGCGCTGGCCCGGTCCTTCGGATCACGACCGGGACGCCGGGGTCCGCTCCGCCCGGCCCCGCCGCGAGCCGATCACATGGCCTCGCGATCCAGGAGCCGGCTCCCGTCCGGGGCGCAGGGCTCGACGGAGCGAATCTCCACGCGACGGCAAACGAAGCCGGCGTTCACCCCCGAGGCCCCCACGAACTCGACCTCGACGTCGAAGCCGTGGAGCCCGTGTTGGCTCGCGTCGGCGATGCGGAGCCCGGACAGGGCGTTCCGCTCGCACCAGCCTCCCATGCCCAGCGACGTCACGCCGTAGAACGCGAGATGGGCCAGCGCGTGGATGCGAAGGGCCGAGGGGCCGTCCGCGTCGACGCCCCCCCTCACTTCGATCAGGTGAATCCACGCCTCCAGGGTCGGGCCAGAATTGCCCGAGCCCTGGCGGTCGAGGGTTAGCCGGACGACCTGGGCCTCCCGGAAGCTCGGCCACGCGCCGAAGACTTCCAGGAGCAGATCCACGCCGTCGATGAGCGGACGATGATCCATTTCCAGGCCTCCGGATCGACATGACCGCGGGCCACCCCACCGACGCGGCGTCGGGCCGGTGGGTTCGCGCCCGCCTCGTGATCGTCGCGCGGGCGTCAGGAGACGCCGGCGACCAGTGCCTCCTCCTGGACCTCGACGAGCGGCACGTCGTGGGCGGTCGAGCCGTTGAGCCGCCAGGCGGCCTCGCCGTGCTGGCTGTAGTCCAGGCCGGCGACCTCCTGGTCGTGCGGGACGCGCAGGGGGATGATCATGTCGGTGATCTTGTAAAGGGCCAGCGACCCGAAGAACGCGAACACCGAGACGATCACGAGCGCGATCATGTGATAGATGAACGTCTCGGTCTGGCCGTACCACAGGCCCACTTCCTCGGCGAACACCCCGGTCAGGATCATGCCGACGATGCCGCCGACGCCGTGGCAGGGGAAGACGTCGAGCGTGTCGTCGAGCGTCGACTTGGTCTTCATCGAGACCGCCAGGTTGGAGACCACGGCCCCCAGGAAGCCGAAGACCAGGCTGTGGCGCACCGTGACCAGCCCGGCGGCCGGCGTGATCGCGACCAGGCCGACGACCGCGCCGATGCAGGCCCCCATCGCCGACGGCTTCTTGCCGCGGGCCCAGTCGAGGAACAGCCACGTCAGCATCGCCATGGCCGAGGCCGAGTTGGTGGTCGCGAAGGCGAGCGTCGCCACGCGGTCGGCGGCCAGGGCCGATCCGGCGTTGAAGCCGAACCAGCCGAACCAAAGCATCCCGGTGCCGAGCATCACGTAGGGGATGTTGGCCGGCTCGTGCGTCACGTTCTCCATGTGGGCCTGGCGGCGCCCCAGGAAGATCGCCCCCGCCAGCGCCGCGAAGCCGGCCGAGATGTGGACGACCGTCCCGCCGGCGAAGTCCTTCACGCCCCATTGGGCGAGCAGCCCCTGCGGGTGCCAGGTCATGTGGGCCAGCGGCGAGTAGATGATGACGCTGAACAGCACCATGAACAGCAGGTAGGCCGAGAACCGCACCCGCTCCGCGAACGAGCCCGTGATGAGCGCCGGGGCCAGGACGGCGAACTTCAGCTGGAACATCGAGAACAGCAGCAGCGGGATCCCCATCTTCACCGCCGACGGACCCTCGCCGAGCGTGATCGACGAGGCGACGTCGTGGTCGAACATGAAGAACGTCCGCGGGTCGCCGATGATCCCGCCGATGTCGTCGCCGAAGGCCAGGCTGAACCCGACCACGATCCACAGGAGGCTGATCACCCCCAGCGCGATGACGCTCTGCAGCATCGTCGAGACGACGTTCTTGCTGCAGACCATGCCGCCGTAGAAGAACGAGAGGCCCGGGGTCATGAGGAGGACCAATGCGGAGGCGGTCAGCATCCAGGCCACGTTGCCGACCTCCACCTCGTCGCCCGCCGGCATCTCCCGGCCGAGGTCGAACGGGATGAGGGCGAGGATCGCGAGCGCCACGAGGAGGAGGAAGGGGGTCACTGCACGTTTCATAGGCGGATCCTTCTAATTCGCAGGCAGGAGCAAGACGCCGAGGCCCTTCGCGGGTATGAGGTCTTCGCCGACCCGGGGCAGCTTTGGCCCTCGTAAGTCAAGTCACTCGTTCGACTTCCGCCTTCGACCTCGGCCCGCCCGGGGGGCGTTTCGGCCTCGATCGGGAAATCGCGGGGGGGCCTAACGCACCGGCCGTGCCATAAACGGATCACGGCATGAGCATGGCACCAAGTCTGGCGATGATCACCAGAGGATGACGGCGTCGACCGCCAGCGTGAGCTGGCTCTTGCGGGAGTCGTCGGTGTAGGCGGGGTGGAATTGCGACCAGTCGAGGCGGGCCTCGGGACGTATCCAGAGGTTGGGGTGGGGTTTGTAGACGAGGCCGAGCGTCATCTCGTGGTAGCGGTCGCCGACGAATTGGTCGCCGACCTTGTTCTGGAGGCGGGCCCCCTGGGGGTCCCAGAAGATCTCCGAACGCCAGACGCCGGTGAGCTTGGGCGTGAAGTCGTAGAGGAACCAGTTCCCGAGGCTGAACCAGGTCGCGTCGCGAGGCGCGCCGTTGCGAGCGCCGGAGCCCAGCCCCGGGATCGCGCGCTCCCAGCCCTGGTCGGTCTCGACGACCTGCGTCAGCCTGTCGTTCCACTTGTGCGTGCCGACCCAGGTGAAGAACGTGCGGCCGTTCCTCCAGTAGCCGGGGTTGCGCAGCCCCGCCAGGCTCGGCACGTTGACGTAGCCGGTCAGGTAGATTTGCTGGTCGGCGGGGAGGAAGCTCGGGAACTGGTTCGGGCCCCAGACGGCGGTCATGGCCAGCGTCGTCCGGTCGTCCTCGCTGGTCCACGACAGGCCGCCGAGGTATCCCCAGGCGTACCGGATGTCGATCCACCGGTCCCAGCCGTTGATGGCGCCGTTGTAGAGGTTGATCTTGTCGGTGACGTGCCAGGTCGTCAGGACGCCGAAGTGGGTGAACGGCTGTCCGAAGGTGAACATATAGGGGGTCGACAGGAGCGGCCGGGCGGTCGCCGGCACCTGCTCGTAGCCGGCGATCGTATAGAACCTCCCCCCCTTCACGCCGACCCCTCCCTCGGTGAGGATCGGCAGGTGGAGTTCGCCGTAGATCTGCGCGGGGTTGTAGGCCGCGAAGGAGTTCAGCGGGAACTCGTTGACGAACAGGCCCTGCATGTAGTCCCACTGCCAGTCGTTGCCGAACAGGTTGTCGAGGCGAAAGCCGAAGTCGATGTCGTCGCCCAGCTTGGCCGGCTTCTCGACGACGACGTAGTACTGGTTCCCTTGCCACCAGTTCGCCTTGTGGTTCGGCCAGACCCCGACGTTCTCGCCGCTCCGGCCGCGGCCGTTGGCGTTGCCGGTGTAGCTGTTCTGGATCCAGCCGTGGACCTTCACCGGGGAGTCCTGATACCCCAGCAGGTCCATGAGATGCTTCGGCGCGTCGGGGCGATCCCGCGCGGCCTCGGCCTGGGCGCCCTGGCGGGACGCGGGGGGCCGGCCGCCGCCGATGTCGCGCGTCGCGGCGGGGGACGTGATGTCGGCCCTCCTGGGAGAGGAGCCGCCACCGGACGTCCCCGACGAGGTCGACGGGGCGGGCCTTGGGGCGGGGGCGACCGCCGACGAGGAGTCGCTCGCCGCCGGGGGATCTCCGCCCCCGAGCGAGCGGTCGGCGGCGGGGACGTCCAGGTCGGGCGCGGACGTCGAATCCGCGTCATTGGGGCTATCGTCGTCGGGCGTCGACGACGGCGAGGAACTCGACTGGTCGGTGCCGTCGGCGGGAGGGTCGCCCCCCCCGAGGGCCCGGTCGGCGGCGGGGACCTTAAGGTCCGGCTCCGGCGGATCCTGGCGGACGAGCCGCAAGCCGGGATCGAACCGGCGGCGGGCGTCGGGCGAGCGTCGCAGCCAGCTCGACGGGTCCAGGAACCTCCGGACGCGAGGTCGATCCCCCGCGTCGCCGGCCAGTTCCTGGGCGGGTGCCGCCGCGGGAGAGAGCGCGAGGAGGATCGCGGCCAAACACGCCCGGCGGCGGAAGGCTGCCGACAGGCTTGTGTTCATCGCATGACCGCCTATCGCTCGACGCGGCCTCGGCGCGAGGTCTTTCCCCGGCCCGTGGGGACGACCGCCGGATCCCGAGACTCCGGGAGAATCATCGGCGGTCCCACCCGTCCGCTCCAGTCGATCGCCGGAACATTCCAAATCGCCCGCAAGATCGCGCCTCGGCCGGGGCCCCGATCAGGGGGCTGGCGCCGACCGCTCCGACCACGCGCGGACGGCTTCGGCGATGCCGACGACCTCCGACATCGCGCCCATGCCGACGTCGCCGCAGGCGAGCCGCTTGGACTGGGGAGGGACGAGGATGACGGATCCTTCGCGCGTGAAATGGTCCTCGGCCGTCGCCAGCGACCAGTCGGCCGGGATTTCGCGACCCGCCGCGTCCGACCAGATCTGGGCCAGGTGGCGCGAGGTGGCCGGCTTGTCCCACATCAATGTGTTCATCGCCGGGGCCAGGACGACGGGCCGGGCGAAGTCCCAGGCGCGGTAGAGGCAGGTCAGCAGGTTGTCGCAAAGCCCCAGGGCGAACTTCGCCAGCGTGTTGGCGTCCAGCGGCGCGACCACGAGCAGTTCGGCGCGGCGGCGCAGTTCGATGTGCAACACGTCGTCGCCGCGCGCGTAGCCCTCGCCGGGCCACTCGTCGGCGTCGCGATGGACGGGCGTCCCGGCGGGAAGGTCGGCCGGGCGGTAGAAGTAGAGCGACGGCTCGGTCGCCACGACCTCCACGCGATGCCCCGCCGCGACCAGCGCCGAGCAGAGGTCGGGCGCGCGGACGGCCGCGACCGATCCGGTCGTCGCGAGGATGATCCTTGCCATGGAGCGTGGTCCGATCCGGGTCGAGCCGCCGTCGGTCAGTGCCGCTCGGCGGAATGGGGGCGAATCTCCGCGTTCACGGCGTCGACCAGCCGGTTCCAGAGCGACCGGCGGAGCTGCTCCGCCTGGCGGTTCGAGATCATCAGCCGCTCGGTCGCGCGCTCGGCCAGGATCGAGACGACGACCTTCAGGTCGCCGCTGATGGGGCCGGCGAGATCCTCGAACTCCGGGGGGAGGTCCAGGGTGCGCGGCGCTGCGGTCGGGGTGCGCGGAGTCATGAGATGAACCCTCCTTGGCCGGGCCGGCCGGGGCGATCGCCCCGTCGACCTCGACGTGGAAAGTACACGGGCGTCTCCCGCCCGGTCAAGTCGCCACCCACCGCCCGGCGGCCAGGGGGGCGTCCGCGTCGACTCGTCCCGGCGTCTCGACGCGAACGATCCGGCCGAGCGGCCCCGCCCGTCCCAAATCATAGGATGGCCCGGGCCGCGATTCCAATCGAATCCTCCGGGAGGCTCAGAACCAGGAAGGCTCCGGCTCCTTGCGGGCTCCGGGGCCGAGCGCCTCCGTGACCAGCTCGACGAGCCGAGGGCCATCGACCAGCTCGATCGGGTGTTCGGCGGCGAACTTCTCCGCGGCCAGCGAGAACGTGCTCGTGGTAACGAAATACCCCTTGTGCGCGTGGGCGTGGTGGACCGTCCCCAGGAACTTCTGCAGCTCCGGCGACCCCACGACCCCCCGCTTGTGATACTTGCACTGCACCACCGCCCGCAGCCCCGCGCGGGCGAGGCGCAGGTCGATCCCCTCGTCGCCAGTCCCGCCGACCTGCGAGACCTCGTATCCCATCGCCTCGAACAGCTCGCCGACGAACTCCTCGAAGGTCTCCGGGGTCAGCGTCGTGAGCTGCGCCAGCTTCAGCTCGGCCCGGCGCGCCTGGAGCCGCAGCCGCTCGGTCCGCTCCTTGTGGTCGCGGACCTCGTCGCGAAGCCGGGAGACTTCGACCTCCAGCAGCGCCCGCTCCGCCTCGTCGACCCGGGCGAGGTAGCGATCGATCTTGAACAGGGCGTTCTCGATCGAGTTGTCGAGGCGCCCCCGCTCGGCCCGCGTGAGCTGATTCCTATACCGGCGGAACACCGAGTAATTCAGGTGCTCCACCGCGCCCGCCATCTCGGCGGCCGACGTGATCGCCGGCGCGTCCTCCTGGTACGGCGCGGCCTTCCAGAGCAGCCCTTGCCGGGCGGGCCCGCCCGCGGCCGGCATCGGGCCCTCCCCCGCTCCGGCCCTCGCGCGCAGCCATTCCAGGATCGTCGCCGCGCACTCCGGTCCCAGGCACTCCATCGTCGCTCGCCTCCTCGCCTCCGGCTCGCCGTCGAATCCTCGCTCCATTTTGTACAGGTCGACGCGCCGGGCCAAGCCCCCGCCGCCCTCGGGCCTCGTTGACGGTCGGGGCGAACTCGGCCACAATCGGTGCGGCGGTCGCGACGCGGCGGTCCGCCGGCGGGCGCGACACCCTCGCGCGCGCCTCGGGGTATCGTGACGGAGGAGCAAGCCAATGGGACGCATCGCCGTGATCCTGCCGGCCGCCGGGCGGTCGAGCCGCTTCGGCGACCCGCGGGCCAAGAAGATCTACACCGAGCTGGAAGGCCGCGCGGTCTGGCTGAGATCGCTGCGCCCCTTCCTCAACAACGACCACGTCGGCCAGATCGTCGTCGCCATCGCCGAGGACGACCGCGAGATGTTCGAGCGCCGGTATCGCGACGACGTCGCGTTCCTCGGCCTCGACGTGGTCATCGGCGGCGCCGAGCGCGCCGACACGGTCGCCGCGGCCCTCGCCAAGGTCAAGGGCTCGTGCGACTTCGTCGCCGTCCACGACGCGGCGAGGCCCTGCGTGACGCCCGCCCAGGTCGCCGCCGTCTTCGAGGCGGCGCTGGAGCGCGGCGCGGCGATGCTCGCGATCCCCGTCGCCGACACGATCAAGCGCGTGGCCGAAGGGGTCATCACCGCCACCGTCCCCCGGGTCGACCTGTTCCTCGCGCAGACGCCCCAGGTCTTCCGCCGCGATTGGCTCGCCGAGGCCTACGAGCGCCGCGACCCGGCGGCCCCCGCCACGGACGACGCCCAGCTCGTCGAGGCGGCCGGGCATCCGGTGGCGATCGTCGCCGGATCGCCGTTCAACCTCAAGATCACCACCCGCGACGACCTCAAGCTCGCTAGCGCCATACTCAAGGTCCTGGAAGACGAGGGGGCCGCCGGCGCTTCGAGCGGGCACCCCTTCGCCGACGACCAGGCCGGATGGGACGACGTGCCCAAGCTCCGGCCGTCCGACCTGTTCGGCGCGTGACCCGGTGCCGGCGGCCCGGGCGCGAACGCGCGCGGGCCGCCGACGGTCGAGGTCGCCTCAGTCCTCCTTCAGCAGCTTCTTGAGCGTCGGCTCGACGGCCGCGGCCCACATCTCGTAGCCGCGATCGCTGAGGTGCAGGAAGTCCGGCATGATGTCCTTGGAGATCGTGCCGTCCGGGTTGAGGAACGTCGAGCCGATGTCCAGGTAATGGACCTTCTCGCCGTCGAGCTTGGAGATCCGGGCGTTGACGTCGGTCAGCTTCTTGCGGATGTCGTCCGGCTTCTCGCCCCGGGGGAAGACCCCGAGCAGGAGGATGTCGGTGTCCGGCAGATCCTTGCGGAGCTGGGCGACGATGGCCTCGATCCCCTCGGCGATGTCCTCGGCCGAGGCCGAGCCGGCGTTGTTCGTGCCGATCATCAGCATCAGGGCCTTGGGGTTCAGCCCCTCGATCTCGCCGTTCTGGATCCGCCAGAGGACGTGCTGGGTCTGGTCGCCGCCGATGCCCAGGTTCAGGGCCTTGCGCGGGCCGTAGTACTTCTTCCAGGCCTCGTTCTCGCCCCAGCCCTGGGTGATCGAGTCGCCCAGCAGGATCAGGTCCACCCCGGCGCCCTCGCGAGCCTTCTTCACGTCTTCCAGGTGCTTCTGGTGCCGCTCCTTCCACCACTCGTCCTGGCGGGGGGCGGGGACGGTGGTCGGCGGGGCCTGGGCGACGGCCTGGCCCGCAACGGCGAGCAGCAGCGCGCCGGCGAGCGCCGCGACGTATCGGCGAGGGCCGAGGAAAGTACGCGTCATTAATGTGACCTCGGGAGGGGAGCGGTGATGACGGCGCCGCGCGCCGTCGCCTCGGGAGCATGGTAAACGGCCCCCGGGGCCCGATCCAGGATCAAGGCCCCCACGGCCGCCCGAAGTGGCCGGCGAAGCAGACCTCGTCGAGGCCGAGCCGGCCGGCGGGCGGCTCATCGTCCACGGCGTGCCCGAGGGCGATCAAACAGGCGATCGAGTGGTCGTCGGGAATGCCGAACTCGCGGCGGACGGCCTCGTCGTCGAACGTCTCCACCACGACCGACGCCATCCCGGCCGACTGGGCCGCCAGGACGAGCAGCGTCGCCGCCGGCATCGCCCACCGCGTCGCCCACGAGGCGCGGTCGGCGACGCCGCGCATCGCCGAGGTCGCCCGGCCGCGGATCTCGGCGGCGCGGGCCGGCGAGCAGTCACCGGCCGCCGTCCGCGCCGTCAGCATCGGTTCGAGGTGGGTGCGGTCGGGGTGGTGATATCCCAGCACCACCACGACGGCCGGCGCCTGGGCGATCCTCGGGTCGTTCCGCGCGCGCGCCTTCAACCGGCGACGGTCGGCCTCGTCCCGGATGACCAGGAAGCGCCAAGGCTGGAGATCGAAGGGGGACGGCGCCAGCGTCGCGACGGCGAGGACGCCCTCCAGGGCCGCCGCGTCCAGGGGGCGCGAGGCGTCGAAGGCCCGGGGCTCGCGGCGGCGGCGCGCGGCCTCCTCGACGGACGGCGGCGACTTGTCGGGCGCGGACGGGTACACGGGCGGTCCTCCTCGGGCGGGCGGCCCCCTGGCACGCCACTTTTCGCCGTTATAGACTGGCGACTCGCGAACGGGGACGCGCCACGCGCGGAAATCCCCTCCTCCCCGCGATCGATCTCAGGAGAATGACGACGATGAATGCGATGAACTGGACGCGCGCGGCGGCCCTCGCCCTGGCGACCGCGATGGCCACGTCCGCGCCGGCCCGCGCCGAGGAGCCGGGCTGGGTCTCCCTCTTCGACGGCAAGACCCTCAGCGGATGGACCGCCGCCGGCAACCCCCAGAGCAAGTGGGAGGTGAAGGACGGCGCCATCGTCGGCTCGGGCCCGGCCTCGATGCTCTATAGCCCGAAGAAGTACCGCAATTTCAAGTATCGCGTCGAGGCCAAGATCAACGACAAGGGGAACTCCGGCCTCTACTTCCGGTCGCCGACCAACGCCGGCAGCTTCTCCGACGGCTACGAGGCGCAGATCGACAGCACCCACGCCGACCCCATCCGCACCGGCTCGCTCTACGGCTTCGTCCACATCTACAAGCAGCTCGTCCCGGCCGACGAGTGGTTCACCTACGAGATCGAGTGCGTCGACAAGGAATGGCGCGGGCGGAAGGCCCCCCACATCACCGTGAGGGTGAACGGCGAGGAGCTGTTCATGTTCATGGACTTCGCCAACACGTTCCAGGAAGGCCACTTCGCCTTCCAGCAGCACGACCCCGGCAGCACGGTCAGCATCCGCAAGATCGAGGTCCAGGAACTGCCGTGACGGCCCGTCCCTGATTTTCGTATCATCTCCCGTCGCGGCCGCGGGCCGGCGGGGCCTCCCCCCCGGACGGCCCCCGCATCCCCCCGGCCGCGCCCCTCCCCACCCGCCGGCCCGCCACGGCGGCGCGCCGCGGCCACCATCGCACCAACCGGAACGCGCGAGAGTCTACCTGATGGCGAATATGTGGGTCCGTAAATCGATCGCCGCGCTCAAGGCGGAGGCGGCCGAGAGCGAGGAGGGGGGGCTGAAGCGCACCCTCACCGGCACCAACCTCATCCTGCTCGGCATCGGCGCCGTCATCGGCGCCGGCTTCTTCAGCCTCACCGGCGAGGCCTCGTCCCAGTACGCCGGGCCGGCCATCTCCCTCTCGTTCGTCCTGGGCGGCATCGTCTGCGCCTTCGCCGGGCTCTGCTACGCGGAGATGGCATCCACGGTCCCGGTCGCCGGCTCGGCCTACACCTACGCGTACGCCACCATGGGCGAGTTCATCGCCTGGCTGATCGGCTGGGACCTGATCCTGGAATACATGGTCGGCGCCACGACCGTCGCCATCAGCTGGTCGGGCTACGTCGCCAGCTTCCTGCACGACCTAGGGATCGACCTGCCGGCGCAGCTCCTGGCGTCGCCGGGGACGAAGATGATCGAGGTGCCCGACGCCATCGCCCACGAGCTGCACCTGCGCCACGGCTGGTCCATGCTCGCCTCGGTCGAGGGAGCCCTGAAGGGCGCGGGGGTCGACTACAGCGGCTTCCCCCAGGCCTCCGCCCTGTTCAACGCCCCGGCCATGCTGATCGTCGCGCTGGTGACGGCCGTGCTGGTCGTCGGCGTCCGCGAGTCGGCCCGGGTCAACAACGTCATCGTCTTCATCAAGGTCTCCATCCTCGTCCTGCTGATCCTCCTCGGCCTGCCGATGGTCGACACGGCCAACTGGGGCGGCTCCTACATCCCGGAGCAGGTAGGCCCCTGGTACGACTTCAAGTACGGCTGGAGCGGCATCCTCCGCGCCGCCGGCCTTGTCTTCTTCGCCTACATCGGCTTCGACGCCGTCTCCACCACGGCGCAGGAGGCGAAGAACCCCCAGCGCGACATGCCCATCGGCATCCTCGGCTCGCTGGTGATCTGCACGATCCTCTACTTCCTGGGGGCGATCGTCCTGACCGGCGTGGTGAACTACAAGCAGCTCCACGTCCCCGACCCTGTCGCCGTCGCCACCGACGCGATGAAGATGCCCTGGCTGTCGCTCTACGTGAAAGTCGGCGCGATCGCCGGGCTCTCCTCGGTCATCCTGGTGATGCTGATGAGCCAGCCGCGGATCTTCTACTCGATGTCCAAGGACGGCCTGCTGCCGCCGGTCGTGGCGAAGATCCACCCGCGGTTCCGCACGCCGTACATCACCACGATCATCACCGGCGCGATCGTCATGATCGCCGCCGGGCTCCTGCCGCTGAGCGTGGCCGGCGAGCTGACGTCCATCGGCACCTTGTTCGCCTTCGCGATCGTCTGCGCCGGCACGCTCTACCTGCGCGTCACCCAGCCCGACGTCGAGCGCCCGTTCAAGGCGCCGGCCATCTGGTTCACCGCGCCGATGGGCGTCATCACCGCCGTCGGCCTGATGCTGCCCCTGCCCTGGGAGACCTGGGAGCGGCTCATCATCTGGATGTCGATCGGCCTGGTGATCTACTTCGCCTACGGCAAGCGCCACAGCGTCCTGGGCAACCCCAGGCCCGCCGCGGCCGCCACCGTCGGGGAGTGATCGAATGGACGGCCCCGCTCCCCCCGCCACGTCTCGCGCGGGGGGGCGGCCCGCCGTCAGCTCGCCGGCTGGAAGATCGGGGCGATCCCCGGGTCCTTGAATCGGATCGAGTGGACGGCGTCGACGGCCGTGATGATCAGCGCGCGGGCGTCGGCGTCGCCCCAGTTCAGGTTCGAGGGGCGCTGGGGGGTCGGCAGGATGCCCAGCAGGCGGCCGTCGGGCTCGTAGACCCAGATGCCGAGGGCGACGGCCACGTACACCCGGCCCGCGCGGTCGACCTTCACGCCGTCGGGGCCGCCGGCCACGCCGGGGTCGTGCTCGGCGAAGACCCGCCCGGCGTCGACGTCGAGCGTCCCGTCCGGCCGGACGGGGAAGGCCCGGGTGTGGTAACGAGCGGTGTCGGCCACATATAGCGTCTTCTCGTCGGGCGAGAACGCGAGCCCGTTGGGCTTCTCGAAGTCGCGCGCCAGCGGCATCGGGCCGTCGGTCGCGGTCCAGCGATAGACCCCCAGGAAGTCGATCTCGCGGTCTTCCGGCTTGACTCCGTAGGGGGGATCGGTGAAGTAGATCGAGCCGTCGGAGCGGGCGACGACGTCGTTGGGGCTGTTCAGTCGCTTGCCGCCCCACTCGACGGCGACGTCCACCGGCTCCTTCGTCGCGAGGGCCAGCCTGGAGACCTTCCGCCCAGTCTGCTCGCAGAAGACGATGTCGCCGTCGGGCAGGAAGGTCTGGCCGTTGGCCGCGCCGTTGCGGTCGCGGAAGACCTCGGCCCGCCCGCCGGGGGGGAGCAGGTAGGTCTTCTCCGCCTTGATGTCCTGGAAGAGGATCGACCCGTTCGGGAGCCAGAGCGGGCCCTCGGTGAACTCGAACCCGGTGGCCAGCGTCTCGACGCGGTCGCCCTCGACCAGGCCGGAGAGCCCGGCGTCGCGCAGGATTTCCATTTTATCTCCTCTTCGTCCCGTTGGGATCCGCCGGTTCCAGGCAGTGGTGGGGGCCGCGGCGATCCGATAGGATAAGGGGGAACCGTCCGTCTTCAAGTCACCGCCGCCGCGAATCCCGGCTTGGTGAGGAGCACGCCCGATGCCACCGGAGCTGGAAGCCCAGGATATCGAGAAGGCCCGCACCTTCTTCCAGTACGGCAACGACGCCGCGCTGAAGTCTAATTACGACTACGCGATCAACATGTACAAGGAGGCCTGCAAGCGGGCCCTGGACAACCTCCAGTTCCGGCAAGCCTTGCGCGGGATCCAGCGGCGCAAGTTCGGCAACGAGCCTTCGAAGGTCGGCCGGCTGGTGGGGATGACCAACAAGACGATCCACATGAAGGCCCGGTCGGCCCGCGGCAAGGAGCGGTACGCCCAGGCGATCGAGATCCTGGAAGAGGCCTTCACGAACAACCCGTGGGACGTCGCCGCCGCGCGCGAGGCCGCCGAGTCGTTCGAGATGCTCGAACTCTACCCGATCGCGCAGTGGTGCCTGGAATCGGTGCAGAGCGAGGTCGGGGCGAAGGACGCCGAGTTCCACCGCCACGCCGCCCACGTCCACGAGCTGTGCGAGTCCTGGCCGAAGGCCATCGCGTCGTGGGAGGCCGTCAAGCGGATCAACCAGTTCGACGAGGACGCCGAGCGCAAGATCAAGAACCTCGCCGCCGCCGCCACCATGAAGCGGGCGAACTACGAGGGCGCCATCAGCAAGGCCGGCGAGCCCCAGAAGGAGTCGGCCGAGGAGATCGCCGAGCGCCTGGAGCAGCTCAAGATCGAGAAGATGACCCCGGAGGAGCGCCTCCACGCCGAGATCAAGAAGGACCCCAGGCAGGTCTGGGCGTACGTCGAGTTGGCCGACATCGCCCGCAAGCGCGGGCAGCTCGAGCACGCCGAGAAGATCCTCGCCGCCGGCCTGAAGGCCAGCCCCAAGGAGGCCGTCCTCCAGCAGCAGTACGCCGAGGTCCAGATGACCCGGCTGAGGCGGGCGGTCGACTCGCTCGCCAAGCGGGTCGAGGACGACCCGACCGATGCCGCGAGCAAGTCCAAGCTGGAGCAGGTCAAGCGGATGCTCCTGGACTACGAGATCAAGGAATACCGCCGCCGCGTCGCCCTGAGCCCGGAGGACCACAACCTCCACCACCAGCTCGGCATGGCCCTGGCCCGCGACGGCAAGCACGCCGAGGCCATCGGCGAGTTCCAGATCGCCAAGGGGAGCCCCAACCTCCGGATCGACGCCATGCTCCAGGCCGGCCTCAGCTTCGAGGCCGACGGCCGCGCCAAGCTCGCCGAGCGCACCTACCAGGAGGCCCTCAAGACCCTGGAGCCCGGCGACACCGCCAACCTCAACGCCCTGCACTACCAGCTCGGCCGCGTCAACGAGACGCTGGGCAACATGGAGCAGGCGGAGGAGCACTACAACGAGGTCGCCGCCAACGACTACACCTACCGCGACGTGGCCCAGCGGCTTCGTAACTTGAATTGACCCGGCCGGTCGTGGTACAGTCTCGACTTGAATCGGCCGAATCTAGGTAAGCCCGCCGTCGCGCCCCCGCCGGCGCGACCGGGCCCCGTCTCGTTTCCGACACCCCCGCGGGAAGACCGACCCACCCATGCCCACGACCAATTCGGCCGCCAAGCGGCTGCGCCAGAGCGTCAAGAAGCGGCTGCACAACCGGATCGCCAAGAAGATCGTCAAGACTTCCTCGCGCAAGGCCCTGGAGCTGGCCGCCGCCAAGGAGTTCGAGACGGCCGAGACGCAGTTCCGCGCCGCGGTCGCCAAGATCGACAAGGCCGGCGCGCGCGGCGTGCTCCACAAGAACACCGCCGCCCGCCGCAAGAGCCGGCTCGCCCGCGAGTTCAAGGCGGCCGTCGAGAAGGCCAAGGCGTCGTCCTGACCCGACGCCCCCGTCCCGATCGGACGTCGCGGAGGTCGCTCGTCATGGCCACTTCACCGCGCGACGCGATCGAGGCCCTGCGCCTCGCCCCCGCCCAGGCCCCCCGGGGCCCGGCGCGGTTCGAGGCGCTCGTCGCCCTCGCGTCGGGGGGCCTCGCCCCCGGCCGCGGGCCTCGCCTGGCCTCCGCCCTCGGCGAGGCCGGGCTCCTCGACCCCGACTCGCTCGCGACCGCCGCGATCGAGGAGGTCGTCGACGCCCTGCGCGACGCCCGGATCGAGGCCAACCCCAAACTCGTCCGCCTGATCCAGCGGCTCGCCTCCTGGTATCGCGACCATCGCGACGACCTGGAGTTCGAGCCGGGGCCCGGCGAGGAGCGGCCGCCGTTCCCCCACGACGCCCTCTCGGCGATCAACGGCGTCGGCCGCGCCACGGCCGACGGCATCGCGCTCCACGCCTTCGGCGTCGCGGCCTACCCGGTCGATCGGGCGTCGTACCGGATCCTGATCCGTCACGGCTGGATCGACGTGACCGCCGATTACGACGAGGCGGCGCAGACCCTGATCGCCGCCGCCGACGGCGACGCCGGCATCCTCGCGGCCCTGTCCGACGCCTTCGAAGGCATCGGCAGGCGCTACTGCAAGGCCTCCGGCCCGCGCTGCCAGCCCTGCCCCCTGAAGTCGGCCCTGCCCGAAGGCGGGCCCATCGAGGTCGACGGCTGATCCATCCGGAGGCCCGGCATGGCCGACTACCGCTTCGTGGGCCCCAAGCCGGCCCGGATGTACGAGGTCATCCTGCCGAAGAAGATCGGCTACTTCGGCAAGATCCAGGAGGTCCTGGAAGACCTCTTCGACGAGTCCGCGATCCGCGACATCCCTTTCGTCCGCCAGTCCGTCGCCAGGCTCCGCGAGGACCAGGGGTTCGACGAGGACCGCTGGATCCGGACGCTCTGCCAGGCCAGCCGCGGCTACTCCATGTACGAAATGGACGGCCGCTACCTCTCCGCCGAGGGGCCGATCGACGAGCGGGTGATCGTCATCCGGTTCATCTTCCACAACCCCGACGGGGCCGACGCGGCGACCGACTTCCTGGCCGCCTCGCTGGAGGTGGTCAACCACCTCGTCGCGCGTCGCTTCGCGATGGAGCTGGGGGTGGAGGAGGAGCTTTGGTTCGTCGAGTACGGCGACCCCCGCCTCTCGATCTGGCGGCGGACGGACGCCGACTCCCAGGAAGACGCCCCCCCCGACGACGAGAAACCATGAGCGCGACCAAGGAACTCATCGACCGCTACGCCATCGGCCCCGCGACGCTGGAATACGCCGTCCACGGCCTGACCGACGAGCAGCTCCGCGCCCATCCCGGCCCCGGCGCGTGGAGCATCATCGAACTGGTCGCCCACCTGGCCGACGCCGACTGCGTGATCGCCGACCGTATCAAGCGGACCCTGGCCGAGCCCGAGCCGGCGCTCCTGGGATTCGACGAGACCGCGTGGAATGACCGGCTCCGCATGCGGGACGCCTCGCTGGAAAACGCGCTGGCCCTGTTCCGGGCGAACCGGACCTGGACCGAGGGCGTCCTCCGCCGCGCCGACGACGCGGACTTCAAGCGTCGGGGCGTCCACTCGGAGCGCGGCCCGGTGGCGCTGGCCGACCTGGTCGTTGGGAGCGTCACGCACCTGGACCACCACCTGAAGTTCCTGTACGCCAAGCGGGCCAACTTGCGCACGGCGATCCAGCCGCGTTATTCGTACCCGATCGTCTGAGGAGCGTCGCGTGACCCGCCTCTTCGCCGGCACCCCCTGGGACCGCCCCCCCACCTGCGAGACCTGCGGCAAGCTGGAGTCCGAGTGCGACTGCCCGCCGAAGGTCGAGGAGCCCATCCGCGTCCCCCCGGAGAAGCAGACGGCCCGCCTCGCGGTCGAGAAGCGTCCGAAGGGGAAGCTCGTCACGATCGTCTCCGGCCTAGTCCCCGAAGGCAACGACCTGCCCGACCTGGCCGCGCGCCTGAAGGCCTCCTGCGGCACCGGCGGCACCCTCAAGGACGGCCAGATCGAGCTTCAGGGCGACCACCGCGACGCCGCCGAGCGGGCGCTCCAGAAGATCGGCTACAAGACGCGGAAGCGATGACGCCGATGCCTGGTCGCATCCCCGGCGGTAAAATCGATGTAACGTTGCTCTTGTCGTTACCCGCGTCGCGAATCGCCGAGGTGCCGTATGTCGTCCGCCGCACGGGTCGCCGCCACGCTCGATGATCTGCTCGCCGTGGACGGCAAGGCCGAATTGATCGCCGGGAGGATCGTTCACTTCATGCCCTCGGGCTTCCTCCCCAGCCGGGTCGCCGCGCGAATCTTTCGCGGCCTGGACGATTACGCCGACGAGACGGGCCGTGGCGTCGCGATGACGAATAACATGGGCTTTGCCGTCCCCGAGCTCGCGTCGGGACGGGAATCCTTCTCGCCGGACACATCCTATTACATCGGGCCGATCCCGACGAACCCCATGCGGTTCATCCCGGGGCGCCGACGTTCGCCGTCGAGGTCCGGAGCGAGGGCGATGACGGCCCCGCCGCCGAGGCCCAGATGGCGGCCAAGCGCGCCGACTATTTCGAGGCCGGCACAATGGTCGTCTGGGACGTGGACCCCGTCGCGATTCGGATCCGCGAATACCACCGCGACCTCCCCACCCGCGCCGTCGAATTTGCCCTTGGCGACCACGCCGACGCCGAACCCGCCGTCCCCGGTCGGCGCGTCGCCGTGGATCGGATCTTCGCGTAAGGGCGCGGATCGTCGAATATTCTCCAAGACGTGAAATCACCCGTCGCCCAAGGCGGAGTGTACGGGAGATCGATGATTGCGCTCCTTGGCATCCTGGATTCGGTTCGAGGCGACCAAGCCCCAGGCTCCGGCCATGCATTGAGGCAACGTCCATGGAGATAGTGGCCCGGAGAGCCACAGCCCGTGTCGTCCGACGGAATTCGCATGCCCCCTCCCCTTATGAGTGTACTCCGTCGGGGACCATGACGGAGCGACGATGGAGCTTCCTTCCCCATCTCGTTCGATGAGGGTACTAATCCGACGTCTCCCCGCGTGGCCGGGGAGGACGGGCCGCGAAGCGGTCGGGAGAGGCGGGTGAGGAGCACGAGCGTCGTTGGATCTACCCGCAGGTCGATCGGCGTCGCGCATCCCATTGCCACGCCTGCCCGACTCCCCCCTACTCCCGCCCCGCGCGTCATCTTGCCACGCCCGGAAAGGAGGCCGTCCGAAAATCCACGACCGCCGAGACAAGGCATTCGAACTCGACGAACGAAGCCAACATGTTCTGGCGGTAGGTCTTTTCCTGTTATTCTCTTGCGTCCCTGGAATCCAGGTCGCGCGACGACGAACGAACCCAACCGTCGACGGCGGCGCCCGAGCGGTATCCGAGCCTCCGCGATACCTTCCCTGGTCCGGAGGGAGGGCCGCCCGAGAGGCGGGGCGGTCGGCGAGAAACTCGTTCGACAACGACGAACGAAGCCAACCCGCGTCTACCACAACTTCATAAGGATTAATCACTTAGCGTCAAACGGTGGAAATCGCGCGGTGACGAACGAAGCCAGGCCCGGGGCGTCGCGTGATGGGGAGGCGCGGCGGAAATCGTCAGGACGGGCGGGCATCTGCGCATCGGATGTCCGCTCTGGTATCATCGGCACGGCTCGACGGGACGAGCCGTCGGGGGTCCGCCGAAAGACGCCGAGGGGTCCGGGTTCCATGACGATGCACGCGATGCCGGTGATGGTCGGCGTCCTGGCGGTCCTGACGATCGCCTTGAGGTTCTACAGCCGCTTCCTCGCGGCCAAGGTCGCGGCGCTCGACGATACCAGGGTCACGCCGGCCTACCGCTTCGAGGACGGGCAGAACTTCGATCCCACGAATCGCTGGGTGCTGTTCGGGCACCACTTCGCGGCCATCTCCGGGGCCGGGCCGCTGATCGGCCCGGTGCTGGCGATCCAGTTCGGCTACCTCCCGGGGCTGATCTGGATCGTCGTGGGCGTCTGCCTGGCCGGCGCCGTGCAGGACATGATGGTCCTGGCCCTCTCCACCCAGCGCGGCGGGCGAAGCCTGGCGAGCCTGGCGCGGACGGAGATCGGCCGGCCGGCGGGGATCGCGGCGACCATCGCCATCCTCTATATCATCATCATCGCCCTGGCCGGGCTGGGGGTCGTGGTCGTCAAGGCGCTCGGCGGCGAGGAGGTCGCCATGAAGGCCGGGACCGTCCTGGCCTATCCCGAGGGCGCCGAGGTCAAGTCGACGATGACGGTCGGCGGGCCCCGGGTCTACGACGTCCCCCCCGGCTCCAAGTACCGTTTCGGCGCGGACGCCGAGCATGCGATGGACTTCCACGAGAGCTTCCGTCTCGCCGTCCCCGGCGACCAGTTCCTGACCTCCGCGCCCGAGGGGGGCTTCCTCCTCCCGGAGAAGGCCCGGCGGCTGGTGCCCGGCAGTTCCTGGGGGACGTTCACGATCGCGATGACGATCCCCATCGCCCTGTTCGTCGGCTGGTACATGTACAAGCTGCGGCCGGGGAAGGTGGTGGAGGCGTCGCTCATCGGGGCGGCGATGGTGCTGGCGGTGACGGGCCTCGGCGGCATGGTGCCGGGGTCGCCGCTGGAGCCCTACTTCTCGCTCTCGCGGGGCTGGACCGTCGCGGCGCTCGCGGCTTATGGGTTCATCGCGGCGGTGCTGCCGGTCTGGCTGCTCCTCCTGCCCCGCGACTACCTCTCCAGCTTCCTCAAGATCGGGACCATCTTCCTGCTGGTGGCCGGCGTGATCATCGCCAACCCCAAGCTGGAGGCGCCGGCGGTCAACCCGTTCTTCGCCAACGGGGGCGGGCCGTCGTTCAACGGGCCCATCTTCCCCTACGTCTTCATCTGCATCATGTGCGGGGCCATCTCCGGCTTCCACTCCCTGGTCGCCTCCGGCACCACCCCCAAGATGATCAGGCGCGAGTCCGACGTCCGCCTCATCGGCTACGGCTCGATGCTTATGGAAGGGCTCGTCGGCGTCGTCGCCCTGATCGCCGCGGCGGCCCTCCCCACCGCGATGTACTACGACATCAACATCGACCTCGGCAAGCGCCCCGACTTCCTGGCCCAGAATCCCGATTTCGCCCAGTTCCTGAAGGCGGCGGAGTTCGACATGCACGGCGGCCACGCGCACGACCTGGCCCCGGGCACGGCCCCGACGAGCGAGCTGGCGGCGATGGAGCGCGACGTTCAGGAATCGCTCCACGGCCGGACCGGCGGCGCGGTGACGCTGGCCGTGGGGATGGCCCGGATCTTCACCGAGGCCCTCCCCGGCCTGGGGGCCCTGAAGGGCTTCTGGTACCACTTCGCCATCATGTTCGAGGCGCTGTTCATCCTGACCACGATCGACGCCGGGACGCGGATCGCCCGCTTCCTCGTGCAGGAGATGCTGGGCCGGGCGTGGAAGCCGCTGGGAGACCTGGACTGGGCCCCCGCCTCGATGCTGGCGACCGGCCTGGTGGTCCTGGGCTGGGGCTACTTCATCGCGACCGGCTCGGTGGAGACCATCTGGCCGATGTTCGGCCTGGCGAACCAGCTCCTGGCGGTGATCGCGCTGGCCGTGGTGACGACCGCCCTGTACAACTCCGGTCGCGGCCGGTACGCCTGGACGACCATCCTGCCGATGGCGTTCGTCGTGACCACCACCGCGACCGCCGCGTATTACGAGATCTCCGGCAAGTTCATGGGCATGATCCGCGCCGGCGACGTGGCCCGAGGCTGGCTCAACATCGGCCTGACCGCGCTGATGATCGGCTGCGTCGCCGTGATCCTGGCCACCTCCGTCGCCCGCTGGATCGCCCCCCGCCCCGCGGCGCTGGAGGGGGAAGCCGGCGCGGAGCCGTCCGGGGCGTGACCGGATCGGGCCGATTCGGGAAGTTCGCGGGCTTGCGCGAGAGATCCCCTATCCGTCAAGCCCTCCGTCGACTACAATGCTCAACGCGACGTCCCGCGCCCACTTCGCGGGACGAGGCGACCCCGAGCCGGCCATCCCCGCGAGTCGTCCTCCCCCCCGTCGCGACTCGACAAGCAGGCCATCCCGACCCGCGCCTCGCATGGCCGGCGTGGGCCGACGCAGGAGATCCCCGTGGCGAAAGAAGAAGCGATCCGCCTGGAAGGGCGCATCATCGAGGCGCTGCCCAACACCCAGTTCATGGTCGAGCTGGAGCAGGGGCACAAGGTCCTGGCTCATATCGCCGGGAAAATGCGGAAGAATTTCATCCGGATCGTCCCCGGCGACCGGGTGACGGTCGAAATCTCCCCTTACGACATCGAGAAGGGCCGGATCGTCTACCGCGAGCGTTGACGCGGCCCCACGCCGGCCGCCCCGCTCAACGCTCCCGCCACCAGAGGCGCGGGTCGATCCCCAGGTTCGCCGCCGTCGCCTCGACGTCGCGGCGGAACCGCGACGCATCGACCGGATAGCCCGCCGACGGCTTGAGGCCCGGCACCCGCCGGGCCCAGAAGGCGTTGAACACGTCCATCCAGCATTCCCGGGCCGACTTCGCCGCGATCGACGCCAACGCCACCAGCGCGTCATCGGCGTCCGCTCGCGGGGTCAGCCGCAGCGTCAGCTCGCGGCCAGGCTCGCGCAGGACGTACTCGCTGAGCGCCGGCCCTTCCGGGCCCCGGTCGATCCACGACTCCGGGAACGCCTCGGAGAGCGGCCCCAGGTAGAAGTGCCGGCCGCCGTGCTTGTCCCCCCGGACGAGCGTCGGCCGACCGTCGCGGGCCCGATCCCACACGGCGCTCAGGAGGTGGGCGAACGCCTCGAAGTGGACGCCGGCCTTGGTGGGATGTCGCGCCAGCCCCGCGTTGAAACGCTCGGGTCCGACGACCTCCACATGGACTTCCACGACCCGCCACGCCCCCGACGCCGGCGCGAACGGCCGGCGAGCGAGGCGCGGCCGGAGGTCCTCGATCCAGCCCGGAGACGGCCAGCCGGGGGGGTCATGGTCGGCGTCGAGCCAGCGCGACAGCTCGGCGTGGTCCGGGTCGCGAGCCGGGAGCGAGGCGACGAGGCCGGCGGGAGACTCCGGCAGCGGGCGGCCCACGGCGTCGAGGAGCGCGAGGCACGAGCCCAGTAGCGCCCCCCTTCCCTTGCCTCCCTTCAGGACGGCCTTCGAGTCGTCCACCGCGAAACGCTCGCCCGCCCTCCCCGCGGCGCGACAGACCGAGGCGGCGAGGTCGTCCCACAGGCTCCGGGGCGGGTCGAGGTCGCGCCGGCCGGGCTCGGCCGATTCGGCGACGACCGCGGCCATGACCAGGGGGCCGAGGTTGGGCCCATAACCCGCCTCGTCGATCCCCACCCAGCGCATGGCGGCGGCCCTCCGATCGCGGTCAGGCGGCGTCGGCGCCCGCCGCGGGGGGGGTGCCTTCGGCGTCAACATCCTCGTCGTCCCAGAGCGAGGCCGGGGCGCGGCCGAGGACTTCCGAGGCGAGCGAGGCGTAGTCCTCGGCCCCGCGGCTCGTCGGCGCGTACTGGAAGATCGACTGGCCGAAGCTCGGGCACTCCGCCAGCCGGATGTTGCGACGGATGCGCGTCTTGTAGAGCTTGGCGTCCGCCCAGGGGGACGTCCCCTTCTTCTTGGCCGAGAAGAACTCCTGCAAGTCCTCCACGACCTCGCCGCCGTGGCGGGTGCCGGCGTCATACAGGCAAAGCACCACCCCGCCGACCTTCAGGTCGCGGTTGACCCGCTTGGAGACGAGGTTGACCGTCTCCAGCAGCTTCGAGAGCCCGTGCAGGGCCAGGAAGTGGGCCTGCAGCGGGATCATGACCTCGTTGGCCGCGCACAGCGCGTTGAGCGTCAGCACGCTCAGCGACGGCGGGCAGTCCATCAGGACGAAGTCGTACTGCTCCTCGTCGGCCGCCAACTGGTCGCGGAGGATGACCTCGCGGCCGACCGTCCCCAGCAGCTCCAGCTCGGCGCCGGCCAGGTCGATGTGGCTGCCGACGATCGACAGGTTCGGCGCCACGGTCCGGCGCACCTCGGCGACGCTGAGCCCCTGCGTCAGGATCTCGTACAGCGAGGGACCGGAACGGCCGGGGAGCAAGCCGAGGTGGAGGGTGGCGTGGGCCTGGGGATCCAGGTCGATGACCAGGACCTTGTGCCCTTCCTGGGCCAGCGCGGCGGCGAGATTCACCGTCGACGTCGTCTTGCCGACCCCGCCCTTTTGGTTGAGCACCGCGATCCGCCGCATCGTCACTCCCTCCATGGTCATCCCCCGGGCCATCCCGACCCGGCCGATCCTCTGGCGGGAGTCTATCCCGGACCCGCCGGGGCGCTAAGGGGAATCGCGTCAACGGGCGGCCCCCTTCACGTTCCGTACGGCCAACCCCCGGCGCGGCGGAACTTGCTCGTGGGGTTCCCCTCCCCGCCGGCCGACGCGGATAAATCGAGGGCTGCCTCGCCGCTCGTCACTTGCCGTCCAGCAGCTCCCCGCGGTTCTTCCGCTTGCCGAGCTTGCGGAGATACTGATCGAGGAAGGTGTCGCGATACTCGTCGGCGTCGCGGCGGAGACGGGCCAGGAGGGCGGCGGCGGCGCGGCGGAAGGAGTCGTCATGGCCCCCCTGGGCCAGCAGCGCCGCGACCTCGTCGGCGGCGACCACCGCGTCCTGGTGGGCGCCGAGGAGATCCTGCACGCTCCTGGCGAATTCGACCAGCCGCTCGCCACGTTTCTCGGCCTTCTTGCCGAGCGTCGGGGCGATCGACTCGGTCGTGTAGCGGGCGCGCTTGGCGCGCTTGCGGACCTCGTGGAAAGCGGGGTCGGGGCTGTCGGACGCCAGGCCCTCGGCGTCGCGACGCAGACGCTTCCAGGCCGCGGCCACCAGCGGCGGCAAGACCTTCCGGCATTTCTTGTCCGCCTTCCGCTTGGTGGGCGGGGCGGCGGCCGACCGCTCCAGATGGGCCACCAGGTCGCGGAACCGCTTGCCCGTGAGGGTCTGTTCCATGACTTCGCCGGCCTTGGCCCGGCGCGCCGCGAGCCAGTCGAACAGCGGCGAGAGCGCCTCGCGGTCCTCCTCGGACTCACCGCGTTCGAACCGATCGCGGAGGACGTCCAGGTCCCTCGTCTCGCCGAGCGCCGCCCCCAGCCACCGCAGCTCCGCGATCACGCGGGCGCTCCAGGTCGGGTCGATCAGCTTGCCGAATGACTGCAACTCGCTGCGGAGCCGGCGCGACGCGGTCCGCAGCCGGTGCACCCCCTCCGGCGCGCCGGCCCGCGCGAGGGAGTCCGCCGCGCGAAGCCGCTCCACGGCGGTCGCCAGAGCCGCGACGATCGCCTTGGACGCCGGGTCGTCGGGCCCCGCGCCGCGGACGGGTTTCCGGGAATGACCACGGTTGGGTACGGAAGCCATGAAACCTCAACGGGTTGGAGTTGTTCGGCCGGGGGCGGCCTCCAACATACTCGCCCGGGGGTGGGCCGGCAAGCCGGCCTCATCGCAGCGGATGCAGGCCCTTCGCCGCGCGGCGGGCGTTCAACTCCACGAGCGCCCGAGGCTCGGCCCCCAGCAGCTTGACGAGTTGGGACGCCGAGCACCCCAGGGCCGCCGCGGCCTCCTTGACATCGTCGTCGCGCGCCGCGAGGGCGTCCAGCGCCTCGGCCAGCACCGCGGGGAAATCGTCGTGATCCGGGCTCACGACGATCCGTCCGCCGCGCAGGCGGGACTTCCAGAGCGGGCTGGGGGCCTCGCCGGGCGGCGAGCGGACTTCGACGGCCAACTTGAGGCGGAGACGGAACAGGGCCTCGCGGCGGTTCTCCCCCTGCGACCTGCGCTCCGCGGCCTCGGCGACGGTGCCGGTGGGGCGATGCGTCAGGATCACCGCCGTCTCGACCTTGTTGCGATTCTGGCCGCCGGGGCCCGAGCGACGGATCGCCTTGAACTCGCACTCGGCGGCCAGCCGATCCGGGTCGATGGCGGCGGGGTGGGTCATGACGGGATCCGATCGAGCAGCCCGGCGAGATCCTCCGTGGTCGCCACGCCCGTCGTGCCGACCTGATGGACGACGACCGACGACGCCACGGCGGCCAGCTCGACCGCCTCGCGCAAGGACGCCCCGGCCGCCAGCGCCGCGGCCAGGTTCGCCATGACCGAGTCGCCGGCGCCGACCACGTCGATCGGCCCCCGCAACGGCAGCGCGCCGACGTGGACGGTCTCCCCCGTGGGATCCGCCGCGACGATCCCCCGCTCCGCCATCGTGACGAAGACAGGGCGGCCCGACCCCTCCGCCAACTCCGCGGCGGCCCGGAGCGCGTCGTCGACCGACCCCGCCGGCGGTCGATCGAGCATGGCGCCCAGCTCGACCGCGTTCATCTTCAGCCCGACCGCCGGCCAGCCCTTCAGCCCCCGGCGCGAGTCGGCCAGGAACAGGACGCCAAGCCGCTCGGCGACGATCCGTCCGATCGCGTCCAGCAGCCCGCGCGTCACGACGCCCGTCTCGGCCGCGTCGACCTGCTCCAGCACGATGACGGCGTCGCATCGCGCGGCGACCGCCCGCAGGCTCTCGATGAGCCGCGCCTCGAGCGGCTTCGGCGTGGGGGTCCAGTTCTTGGAGTCCAGCCGGTTCAGCTCCACGGGGACCGCGCCCGGTCGGACGACCAGCGGCTTGCAGTAGGTGAACGTGCGGCGGTCTGCCGCCGTGTGGAAGTGCTCGGTGGAGACGCCGGAGAGCGCGTTCAGGCCGCGTTCGAGTTCGTAGCCCTCGCCGTCGTCCCCGCGGAAGCCGACGACCTCGACAACCCCCACCCCCAGCGCCACGAGGTTGTTCAGCACCGTCCCCGCCCCCCCCGGCTGGGCGCGGACGTTGACGACGTTGTAGACCGGCAGCCCCGTCTCGATGGAGGTCTCGGCCCGGTCGGGGTCGATCTCCAGGTAGCGGTCCAGGCAGAAATCGCCGACGACCGCGACCCGAAGTCCCTTGTAGCGGGCGACGATCTCGGCGAAGCGTTCCGGCGTCATGCGGCCACCAGGCGATGGAGGTTGTGGATGAACGCGGCGTTGTCGCACTGGAGGTAGTGCATCTCGCCCCCCATCCGGGCGTAGCTCTTGCAGAACCGCAGGTAATAGGCCGGGTTGGTCTTCGGCGGCTCGCCCGTCGACCAGTCCCAGCCGCCGCCGTCCTGGATGTCGACGACGTAGATCGCGTGCCCGGAGACGATCGGCCGGCCCTCCTGGAGCCGCAGGTTGTTGGCGCAGCTCAGGCTCTTTTCGAACACCTGCGGGCCCATGATCGCCGACCCGACCGACAGCACGACGCCGTCGTCCAGCGTCTCCACCGCGCCGCCGAACAGCCGGAAATCGTGCTCCGCCGCGCGGCCGATCACCGCGCCATTGAAGATGGGATGGTTGGCGATGATGTCGTAGCCGATCCCGGGATGGACGGACATCGGCACCCCATGCTGGAACGCTTGCGCCAGGATCGACGCGTGCTTCCAGCGGTGTTCGACCTCGATGCGACCCGTTGGTAGGTGGTGGGCCAGGATGGCGCGAAGGGCGTCGGCCCGGGCGGGGGCCAGGGGGTGGCGAGGCTCGTCGCGGAGCGACCGCTCAAGCTCGTCGGCCGTCGGGAGGTCGACGCCGTCCTCGGCGATCATCCGGCCCAGGCCGACGCCGTAGCCCTCGCCGCGGAGGCCGGCGGCGATCAGCGCCAGGTGGATGTTCCGGCCGGTCTCGTCCCACGAGCCGAACGCGCCCAGGGGGACGTTCTCGCGGACGCTCTCGGTGGAGCGACCGAGCCAGGCGTACTCCCAGTCGTGGATCGTCCCGGCACCGTTCGTCGCCAGGTGGGTGATCCAGCCGTCGCGCATCATCCGGCCCAGGATGCCGGCCGTGCCGTTGCGCAGCAGGTGCGCCCCGTAGATCAGCATCACGCCCGCCCCCCGCTCGCGGGCGCGCCGGATCCTCGCGGCGCACTCGACGACCCGCGCGGCGACGGCGTCCGGGACGGGCCTCGGCGGGGCGTCGGGGTCGAGCAGGAGGCCTTCGACGGTCGTCAGGCTGCGCCGGTCTTCCAGCGGCCAGACCTTCAGCCGGGTGAGGTCGAGCGGTCGGGCGTTCATGATCCCAGGATCAGCTCCAGGAGGGGCGCCTCGTCGCGGTAGTCCGGGATGACGACGTCGGCGCCGACGCCCGTCAGCCGGTCGAGCTTCCAGGGGTCCATCCGGCCCGAGCCGTTGGCGGCCTCGTCGCTGGCCACGGCCACGGCCAGGCCGCCGGCCTCCTTGGTGTTCTGGATCTCGACGTAGCCGTCGCCGAACGCCAGCAGCTCCTCGCCGTGGATGTCGTTCTCGCGGAGGATGCGCTCGATCACCATCTTCTTGGAGAACGACTTGTAGTCGTCCTGCGCCCCGTAGACGTGGGGGCCGAAATAGCGGGCGACGTCCAGCATCTCGGCCTCGCGTCGCACGAACGGCTCGTCGGTGCCGCTGGCGAGGTAGAGAGTCAGCCCGCGCCTGGTCAGGTCTTCCAGCAGATCGCGGGAGCCGTGGACGAGCAGGTCGTCGGGCTTGATGGAGCCATCGCGCAGGCCTTCGAGCCGGTGACTGATCCGGTCGTCCAGCCGACGGAGGTACTCGTGCTTGTACCAGAGGGGTTCGTGGGGGTGGCCGCCGCGCTCGCGGATGCGGTCGGCCAGTTGGATCATCTGGTAGATGGTCTGCTTGCCGTTGAGCCGCATGATGTCCTCGAACGCCAGCTTCGCGCGGTCCTCGTCGGACTCGCCCGGCAGCGCGGGGAGCATCTCCACAAACATCGGGACCATCACCTCGGGCCAGCCCTGGCGGACCAGCGAGAGCGTGCCGTCGAAGTCGAACAGCACGCGGCTGACGCCCGGGCGGGGGGCGAACGATGGCAGCAGGACGACCTCGCCCTGGAAGCCGGGGGTCTGGGGGGTGGTCACGCCGGCTCCTCGGTCTTTTCCATGAAGGCGTAGCAGATCATGTGGAACAGCGTCATCTGAACGTCCTCGACGCGGCCGTAGTGGGCGTCGGCGACGACGATCGGCTGCTCCGCCAGCGCCGCGACGCCCCCGCGCTTCTCCCCGACGAACGCGATGGTGCGCAGGTCGTTGTCGCGGGCCCACTCCATCGCCCGGACCAGGTTCGGCGAGTTGCCGCTGACGCTGCTGGCGATGAGGACGTCCCCCGGCCGGGCGTAGTTCTGCAGCGGCCGCAGGAACACGTCGTCGAACGAGTAGTCGTTACCGATCGCCGTCAGCCAGGCGACGTTGTCGGCCAGCGTCATGACCCGGAACCGCTTGCCGAGGGCGTCGCTGGACCCCTTCCCCAGGTCCGTCGCGAAGTGCGCCGCGTTCGCCGCGTTGCCGCCGTTGCCGATCGCGAAGATCTGGCGGTCTTCCTCCCACGCCTTCCTCACCGTCGCGATCGCGCGCTCGACGGCCTCCAGCGGGATCGAATCCAGCGCCCGGTGCTGGGCCTCGACGTAACGCGACAGCCAGGACTTCATCGTGGGGCCTCGTTCCTGTTCCTTCTTCCGATCCGCTTCGGCACGGACCATCAAGATGATAGCCCCGGCCACGCCCCGCCGCGACCCCCCACACCGCGGCCCGGCGACCGCGCTCCGCCGGGATCGGGGATTTTTCCCGGAAACATGAAATCGGCCGACGTCCCCCGGCGATCGTCGCATGATGGGGGGATACCCTCGGCTCCTTGACAATTCGGTCGGATCGAAAGGGCAGCGAACCTTTGGAGATCGGAGTCCGCCCCGAGCGGTACGCACGGCGCCTCGTTCCCGTTGCCGCCTGGGCGAGACGCCCACTCCGCGGTAGGCCGACCGAAGGCCGCGGGGTGGAGGTCCCCGTGGGCTGGGTCGTGACCCAGCTTGGATACGCGGCGCCTCCCCCAAGCTGGGT
>NZ_JBBCIR010000035.1:0-77321 GCF_037189885.1 Paludisphaera sp. | reverse complement strand
TCCACGACGTCCTGCTGCTCGTCGGCGATGCGGAGAGGCGCGAACGGGACGCCGCCCGCGCCTCTCCGGGCACCGGCCCGGCCCCGGCCGCCTGAGCCTCTACGGCCTCTTTTCGACAGAGCACCACGAGGGGAGAAGGGGCATGGACTTCTCATGGCATCCGTTCCCCCCAGACCGCCATGAGAGGAGAGTGGGAGCGCCGCGGTCGCGAGTCCCGCTGATTGAGCTTCCCAAAATCGCCGGGCCGGGGAAAATCCCGGAGGGCGATCCGGTCGAAGGTCGATACCGCACGGATGGCGACGGCGACGGCGACGCCCCGCGAGCAGGGAGGTGGGCCTTGGACCGATGGCGAGTTCTCGTCCTGGGTGGGTGCGTCGGCCTGGGCTTGGTCGGGTTGCCGGACGCCCGGGCGCAGGGGGGGAGCCGCGAGCGTAGCGTCTCCGTCACCGGCCCCGGCGGGCGGACGATCGAACGCCACTTCTCGGCGAGCCGAGGGGGCGGGCAGATCGACCGTCAACTCTCGATCAGCCGGCCGGGCGGGACGCTGGAGCGATCGGTCCACGCCTCGGCCGCACCCGGCTTCCGTCCCGGGCCCCGCCCCGGTCCCGGCTTCGGCGGGGGACATCATGGGCACTGGTTCGGCCCGCCGCCGCGATCGGGCCCCGACCCGTTGCTGTCGTTCGGCATCGGCGCGCTGACCGGCGCGGCCGTCGCCGCGCCGCTCGCGCGGATGACGGCGCCGTCGCGCGTCGTCGTGGCCTCGCCGCCGATGGTGGTCGGCCCGGCGGTCGTCGCCGCGCCGCCGCCGATGGTCGTGGTGGAGGAGCCGGTGGTCGTCGCGGCGCCCGTCGACCCGCTCGATCCGGTCGCCCTGGCGGCGCAACGGCTCCAGAGCTATCACGGCGGCACCCGGCGCGAGGCGGCGGAATCGCTCGGCTTGCTGGGCGACCCGCGCGGCGTCGCGCCGCTGGTCGACGCCCTCAAGAACGACTGGAATTCGGGCGTCCGCGTCGCCGCCGCGACGGCCCTCGGCCGGATCGGCGGCCCGGAGGCCGAGGCCGTCCTGGGCCGCGCCGTGGTCTACGAGAAGAAGGACGCCGTCCGCGACGCCGCCGCCCAGGCGCTCCACGCCGCCCGCGCGACATCCGCCGCCGTCGCCGCCACGCCGACCGAGACCGTCATCGAGTCCCGCGTCGACCCGCTCCCCCCCGCGTCCTCCAGGCCCGCTACGCCCACCACGCGCGCCGTCCCGACCCCTCCCGCTCCCCGGCCTCCCGCCTGGCAGCCCAGCCGGTCGACCCAGCTCGACCCCCTCCCCCTCGAACCCCCATCTCTGGACGACGAGCCCTTCGACGACGAACCGCTCCCCGACCGCGTCCCGCCGCCTCCCCCGGTGCCGGTCCGGGGGTAACGCGGCGCAACGCGATGGGGCCGCGAAGTGTACCGAGGCGTCGCCGTTGTCACATCCAGGGAGCAGGTCCCCGGGGCATGGGGTCACGTGAACATCCTGATGAAGAACCGTATCCCGTTTATCAGGCCGCCGAAAGACTCGACGAAGTCGCTGAGCCCATCGCCGATGACGGGGCCGGGGGGAGGCGCGGCGTGGATCCCCTTGAGGATTCCGATGGCGTTCCTGGCCTCCACTTGCATCGCCTCCGAGACGATCTGGATCAAGGCCTCCTGCGCCCTTTCGATGGGGTTGTACCCCCCAATATACGTCCCGATTACGCCCAGCGGCTGAATCTGCTCCACCACCGGGATGAACGAGAGGCTTGCATCGACGGCGCTCAACGCCCACTCGAAATCCAGTAGGTGCGAGAGATCTCGCATGAGAAGATCCATCGCCGCGGCCTGGCTCCCCGTCGAGAGGAAGTGGGCCATGAATCGAAACGTGCCGACCGAGAATCCGTGGGCGAAGCCGGCCGCCGCGAGCGCGGGCGAGTCGAGCATGGTCATGATCTGACCGATGGACTCGACCATCACCGAGCGGCCGGTGGGGTCGGTCCCGTTCATCGGCGAATTCGCGACGTAGCGATAGAGGTTGACGTCGCCCCCTCCGAACCCGATCGGGTCCCGCTGCGTCCATCGGCCGAGCGCCGCGTCGTAGTATCGGCTCGAATGGTGCTGGAGGCCCGTGCTATCGTCGAGGACTCGCCCCGTGAACCTCGTCCGATCCGACCCTGCGGCGTCGACCGCCGAGATCACTCGCCCGAAGGCGGCGTAGCCGATCACGTCGATCGGGCTCGCGGACGCGTCCGTGACGCCCCGGACCGTCCCGAGTCGATCCTTCAGGTAGTGGATCAAGCCTTCCGACGCGTCCCAGACCGCGGCGGGGCCGTCCGCGGCGGATCCCGCTTGGAAGAACCGGGATGTCGTGGCCCCAGTCCCGTCGTGGTCGGCGTGGATCCGTCCGGCGTCGTACGTGGTCCAGATCGTGGACGGCGCGACTTGACCGCCCCCGCCGGGTCGCGTGACGGTCCGGATCCGGCGATCCAGCGCGTCATGGCGATAAGAGACGTGGGCCCCCTGGGTGCCTCCCGGGACGGAACCCTCCTCGACGTCGGTCAGCCGGTTGCGGTGGTCGTACCTGTAGACCGTCGTCGCCCCCGTCGCGATCACCGTCTTGCGGACCAGGTTCCCTTCCCCGTCGTACTCGTAACGGTGCGTGCCGTCGCTCGTTAGCTGGTTCGCGGTCCCGGTCGTATAGGCGGTGGTCGCGGCGCCGTTCTTGGAGCGGACGCGGTTGCCGTTCAGGTCGTAGACGAACCGCTCGTCGGGCTGGGTGTCGAAGTCGGCGTTGATGAGCTGGCCGCTGAGGTCGTAGGCGTAGGTGATCGTCTGGTTGTGGCGCGGGTCTCGATGGCCCCGCGCCTCGCCGACGACCAGGCCGCCGAAGTCGTAATCATAGTCGTAGGCGGCGAGGATCGCGTCGACGGCGTCGAGGTGGGTCAGCTTGTCGACCTGGCCGGTCGTCTCGTAGGTCGTCACGGTCTTGCCGGCGGGCGTCGAGCGGCCGAGGCCGGAGAAGCGTTCGAGGAGCGTCTGGCGGCTCGCGGCGTTGTAGCGGAAGTCGACGCGGATCGGGTCGACGTCGGCCGTCTCGCCGGCCGGGATCGCGGCGTCATGCCACTTCCGGACGGACAGGCGGTTGCGGGCGTCGTACTCGGACGAGACGGTCACCCCGGAATTATCCGAGGTCGAGACGACGTTCCCCTGCCTGTCGTAGGCGTGGGTCAGCACCACGCGCGGGGCGCCCGGCGTGCCGGCATTGTCGACTGCCGTCACGCGGTTCAACGTGTCGTAGGTGTAGGTGTAATGGCTGTCGGGGTCGCCGGCCTCCAGCAGGTTCCCCAGCGTGTCGTAACGCCAGGTCATGGAGCGGACCAGGGCGTCGGTCCCGGCGTCGTGCCAGCGCTCCTCGGTCGTCCGGCCGGCGTGGTCGTGCGAGAACTCGCGGCGGCGGCCGTTGCGGTCGATGATCTCGACCACGTTCCCCATGGCGTCGTAACCGCGGGCGGTGACGTGCGCGGCCCCCCGGTTCGCGGCGAGGTCGGCGCCGCTCGGGAGGCGGTTGGCCGCCACGATGGCGTCCAGGTTCGTCAGCCCGCGCGACGCCCAGTAGAAGGGGTCGCGCTCCTCGACGACCCGGTTCGAGGCGTCGTAGGTCCAGGTCGTGACGTTGCCGACGGGGTCGCGGAGCAGGACGCGGTTCCCCTGGGCGTCGTAGCGGAACTCGATGACGCCGCCGTCCGGGTTGACCTGGCGGATCAGCCGCCCGTTGGCGTCGTAATCGTAGTCGGTGATCCGGCCCCGGCGCTCCGAGACGGGCGTGGCCGGCGTCTCGTTGGGCGAGGCCGGGTTCACGACCATCTCATAGTCGAGCAGGTTCCCGTCGTAGACCTTCCGCGTGACGATCCGGCCGGCGCCGATCCCCCTCACCTCCTGGATCACGCGGCCGACGGCGTCGTAGGTCGTGGTCGTGATCTCGACGAGCGTCCCGTCGGCCTCGTACGAGGCTTCCTCGGTCGCCTGCCCGAACTGGTTGTACGCGTAGGTCTGATAGGTCCCGTCGGCGTGGGTGATCTTGCGCGGGTTGACGCAGCCGCAGTCCTCGGAGGCGTACTCGAAGAGGCTCGTGTTGCCGTTGAAGTCGGTGAAGGTCTTCTTGCGGCCGAGGCCGTCGTAGGTGAAACGCGAGGCGTCCCCCACGGCGTTCACGATCGTCAGCAGGTTGTTCCGCGAGTCGTAGGCGAAGGTCGTCGTCTGGCCCAGGGCGTTGGTGGTCGATCGGAGGTTGTTGCGGTCGTCGTGGGCGAACGTGGTGACGACGGGCGTGGCGAACGGCGCCGCGGCCGTGCCGCGCTCGACGATCCTGGCGAGGTTCCCCCGGGCGTCGTAATCGCGATCGACGATGTAACCGCGGGCGTCGACGATCCGCGTCTCCAGGTCCGGGTTCCTGGCGTCGCCGTAGGAGCGGACGGTGACGTTGCCGAGCGGGTCGGTCTGGCGCAGGACGTTGCCGCGGTCGTCGTAAACGAGCGTCGTCTCGTTGCCGTTGGCGTCCCGGACGACGGCGGTCCGGGCGTCTAGCCCCGAGTAGTCGTTCCGGCCGACGACGTTCCCCAGGGCGTCCCTGAGGGCCACGTAGCGGAGGGCGCCCGGCGTCTCCGGGATCGGCTCGTACTCGACCCGGAGGACGGTGACGCCGCGGGCGTCGATCGCCCGGTCGAGGTAGTGCCGGGGGCTTGCCCGATACTCGTACCTGGTCGCGAGCCCCTCCTGGTCGGTCACGGCGCGGAGGTCGCCGGCCGCGTCGTACTCGTAGCGGATGACGCCCCCCGTCCGGGCCCCGTCGATGCCGAACTGGACGATGGAGGAGACGCGGCCTCGGTGGTCGCGGGCGAACTCGACGCGGGCCCCGGAGGAGTGCCGGATCCCCTGGTCCGAGAAGGTGACGTGGTTGCCGTTCAGGTCGTCGATCCGGCGGAGGCCGGCGGACTGGTCGTAGGTGTACTTCATCCCGTCCTTGCTGGTCAGGATGAAGATGTCCGGGTTGAACGGCCCCGAGAGCGCGCCGACGATCCCCCCCCGCCCGATCCGGCCCTCCGGGACGGCGAGCGTCTCGTAGACGCCCGGGTCGGGGACGAAGTAGGGCTCGACGACCCCGCCGAAGAAGGAGGCGCCGACCAACCTTTCCTGATACGTGAAGCCGATCCGGCGGCCGTCCGGGGACGTGAGGTACACCTTGGTCCTCCCGGCCACGTAGTCCTGGCCGGCGGGGATGGTCTCCAGGATCCGCGCGTCCTGGACGCCGAGCGACCAGCCGTGGCCGAAGTCCCCCTCGCGCCCGGCGTTCAGCGTGTCGTAGGAGCGAGTGACGGTGATCGGGATCCCGGCGAGCGGGACCTGGAGGTCGGTCGTCTCGAACTGATAGTTGCCGAGGAGGAGCCCCCCCTCCACGTTGACCGTGACGCCCGCGACGTACCCCTGCCCGTTCCGGTCGTAGGCCGCGACGACGACGGCGTGGGGATCCCGGGGGAGGTGCGTCGGGTCGAGGACGGCCAGTTCCCCGCCGTGGACCTCGCCGGTCGCCTGGCGCAGGAGCGTCCAGTCGGGGTCGGAGAGGTCGACGCGCGTCAGGTCGACGGCGTCCACCCGGGCGTACAGGACGCGGTAGTACCAGAGGCGGTCCTCCGGGTCGTCGACCGTGCCGATGATGGGAGTCCTTCCGGAGACGCTCGCCTCGAACGCCGGGCTCGTGATGACGACCGTCGGCGCGCGGCGGTCCGAGGGGTCGGCCCCGCCGGGGTTCGGCGGCGGGTTCGTCCCGGTCGAGGGCCCGTTCGCCGCGGACGGGTCGACCACCACGATCGTCGTCGCCGCGCGGCCGACGTTGCCCGACGGGTCGACCGCCGTGGCGACGACGTCGAAAGCACCGACGGCGTCCATCACCAGGCTCGCCGCGCCGTCCGCCCCGAGGGCGACGGGCCGGCCGCCCACCGTCAGGGAGAGCGACTCGACGCGAGCGTCGTCGGTCGCGACCACGCGCACGGCGACGCGAGTGCCGGGATTGACCGAGTCCGGCGTCGCGAAGACCACGACCCGAGGGGCGTCCACGTCGGGCCGGACCGACAGCACGAACGACCGGACGACCTCGGCGCCGCGCGGGTCGCGGGCGGCGACCTTGACGGGGAACTCGCCGCGCGCGGCCACCGGGATCGTCCAGGCGATCCGGCCCAGCCCGTCGACGGTCATGCCGGCCGGCCCGGCGAGCAGGACGTAGGCCAGCGCGTCGCCATCGGGGTCGGTCGCCCGGACGTCGTGGCGGAAGACCGTCCCGGCGGTCGCCGGCCCCGGGTCGGCCGCGGCGCCGAGCGTGGGCGCCCGGTTCTCCCGAACCTCGAGGAGGAAGCTCTGCGCGGCGCGGGCGCCGCCGGCGTCGACCGCGACGATCGTCACGACATGGGAACCCAGGTCGGCCGCGGACGTCCGCCACGAGACGGCCCCGGTGGCGGGGTCGATCGTCATCCCGGCGGGGAAGTAGGAGCCCCGCTCGAACCGCGTCGGCAGGCCCTCCGGGTCGATCGCCCGCGCGACGTAAGAGTAGGTCTCGCCGACCACGACGAAAGCGCCCGGGCGCGACTCGAAGACCGGCGGCCGGTTCCGCGGGGTCGTCGCCGTCGCCACGGTGAACGACTGGACCGCGGGGATTCCCAGGCCGTCGTCGACGCGGATCAGGACCGCGAACGATCGTCCGGCCTGGTCCGCCGCCGGGGTCCAGCGGACGACGCCCGAGGCGGCGTCGATCGTCATGCCGGAGGGGCCGGCCAGCAGCTCGAACGCCAGGGGGTCGCCTTCCGGGTCGTCCGCCCGGACGGCGTAGAGGTAGGGGTCGCCCGGCCAGGCCTCGGTCGGCGGGCGCGAGGTGATCGTCGGCCCCTGGTTGGCGCAGGCGACGACCACCACGAACCGTTGCGGCGAGGCCGCCAGGAACGGGTCGACCGCCTCCACGACGACCTCGTGGGGCCCGAGCTGGTCTCCCGCGGGGATCCATCGGATCGCCCCGGTGTCGGGGTCGAGCGACATCCCGCGCGGGGCGGAGACGAGGCGGAACGAGACCGGGTCGCCGTCGGGGTCGCTCCCCCGGAGCGTCGTCGCGTAGGTCGTCCCCACGGTCGCCGCCAGCCTCGGGAGGGACGTCACGCGGGGCGGTGAGTTGACGCCCTGGGTCGTCACGTCGACGCGGAACGCGCGGATGACCTCGCCGCCGGGGCGGCCGTCGCTAACCTTGACCTCGACGTCGAAGCCCCCGACCTGGGCGGCCGCGGGCGTCCACGTGATCACGCCCGCCGCGTCGATCGTCATGCCCTCGGGCTGGCCGATCAGCGCGTACGAGAGCGGGTCGCCGTCCGGGTCGGAGGCCCTGACCAAGGCGACGTAGGGCCGCCCCGCCTGGGCCGTCGTCCGCGCGTCCACCCTCGCCGACGGCGCCGCGTTCGGCGAGCCGGCGGGCGCGACCTTCAGCGTGAAGGCGTGCCGCGACCAGGCCCCCCGGGCGTCGGTCACCACGACGACCACCGGATAATCGCCCGCGGCCCCGGCCGACGGCCATTCCAGGACGCCGTCGGCGGAGAGCGTCATGCCGGCCGGCGGCTGCCCGTCGAAGGCGAACGTCGTCGCCTCCCCCTCGGCGTCCTGGGCGGCGATCGCGTACCGATACGGCAGCCCCGCCGTCGCCGGCCCCGGCGGCGTCGAGCCGACGACGGGCGCGGTGTTGGCCGCGGAGACCGTCACCGTGAACGACCGGATCGCCACGCCCCCGCGATCGTCCCGCACGCGGAGGACCACCGGATGCTCGCCCACCTGGTCCGCCGTCGGCGTCCAGACGACCACGCCGAGCGTCGGGTGGACCGTCATCCCCGCGGGGGCGGCGGGGAGGTCGAAGGAGAGCGGATCGCCGTCTGGATCACTCGCGGCGATATCGAAGCGATAGAGTGTACCGGCCGTGGCGATCTCAACCGGGGGTGGGTCGATGAATGCCGGGTTGTTGTTCGACACGTCTCCTGTTTGCCGGTTGCCGAAATCGATGCCGGAGACAACCTGATCGTCGGTGATGGTGACGACGTGTGACCGAGGACTGACGGGGTATGTCTGCGACCATCCGAGTTGTTCCAATTCCCGAACGTAATACGTCCCCGGCGTCAGCCCCGTAAAAGTGTATTCTCCATTTGCATCGGTGACAGTGGTCATCTCACCCGGATCAAGTCGGCTGTTCTGATTCTGATCGAGGAATATGGTCCAATCGGCAAGCCCTGATTCCGAGACTCCGGTCGTCGCGAAGGAAATGTCGTCGAGCACGAAGTCGTTGCCGCCGTATGCATCGACATAGTTGCGGATCGTGATCGTGGCAATCTCGTCCTCATCGGAAGACCAGGTGGCCCGCAGGTTCCGCCACCGGCCGACCTCGCTGGAGAGCTCGAGATCCTCCCCGATCATCTGGCCGTTGACGTAGAACTGAAGTCGCGCGGGTGAATCCGGATTGGATGAGGCGGCCCAGAGGCTGAAGGTGTAGTCTGTCCGAGCCTGGACTGAAAAATCCTGCTCCCAGACGATTCCGCGCGAGGCCGTCTGGCCGTTGATGATCATCATCAAGCCGGTCCCGCTGGTGTGGTCCCTGAAAGAGCCCCATGCACCATGGAAATGCGACGGATCTTGCCCGATGGCGAACACGCCCGGCGGCCCTAGAGTTGTTGCCTCGACGAGATCTGTCCGAAATCCTGTATATCCCATCTCGAAGTCGAAGTTCGTGACCAGATTTCGGCCATTCCGCACGCCGTTACCGTCACGGTCATCCCACTTCGCGCCGTGGATCTCGCCACTACCTTGCACGACCTCGATTGTAAAACCCTGCTCGTCGGAGCCCCCTCGACCGTCCTCGACCCGGACGAGGACCGGGATGGAGGCCCCTAGGTCGCCGGCGCTGGGGCTCCAGGCGATCGCGCCGCTTCGCGGATCGATCGTCATCCCGGCGGGCGATTGCGAGAGCGAATAGGCGAGCGTGTCGCCGTCCGGGTCGACCGCCTGGACCAGATAGGAGTAGGACCAGGGATTCGCCCCGGTGAGCGAGACGACCGGCCGGCTGACGATCACCGGCGCGTGGTTTCCGGGCGCCTGCAAGACGCAGAGGGTGAACGACTGGTCGGCCTCGCCGCCCCGGCCGTCGCGGACGCGCAGGACGACCTCGGCCTGCTGGCCGGCGCGGGGCGTCCAGGAGACGACGCCGGTGGCAGGGTGGACGGTCATGCCGGCCGGGCCGGCGACGAGCGAGAACGTCAGCGCGTCGAAGTCGGGGTCGAGGGCCGCGGCGGCGTACTCGTAGCGGGCGCCGATCGTGGCGTCGGTCCGCGGGAGCGAGGCGAAGACGGGGGGGCGGTTCGGCGGCGGGACGATCGCCACGACGTCGAACGCCTGCTCCGTCCAGCCCCCGCGACCGTCGTCGGCGCGGACGACGACCCCGTGCGTCCCCAGGTCGGATTCCGCCGGGGTCCAGCCGATCACCCCCGTCGCCGGGTCGATCGTCATGCCGACCGGCGCGATCACGAGCCGGAACGAGACCGGGTCGCCGTCGGGGTCGCTCGCGTCGACGTCGTGGCGGTACGACCTCCCGACGAGCGCCTCGATCGCCGGCACGGTCGTCACGACGGGGGCCCGATTGAGCAGGCCGAAGAAGCGCAGGTCGTAGTCGAACTGGATCGCGCCGGGGTTCAGGAACGAGAAGGTGAACGGGTCGGCCGTCCGGCCCGCCTCCAGCCGCCCCCCGGCGACGAGGGCGCTGACGTCGTAATACGGCAGGCCGTCCGGGGTATGGCCGTCGGCGTCCAGGGGCGCGACCGTCGGGTCGCTCAGGTTGGCGATCGCGACGTACAGCGGCGTCGTCACGGCGTACCGGCCCACGTTCTTCACGGCGACGTCGGCGTGCAGCGTCGCCTCCCCGCGCCGGTATGACGTCCGGGCGTAGTCGACGCCGAAGCTCGCCGAGACGTCCGAGAGCAAGGAGAAGTCGACGCCCCCTGCCTGCGTCCCTTCCACCGTCAGCGTGGTGGTCATCGTCTGGCCGTGCAGATCATGGGCGACGATCGTGTACACGTTGTCGCCGGGGAGGACGTCGGCCCGCAGGAAGAAGCGCCCCGCGGCGTCCAGGGCGTCGACCGGCTTGCCGTTCACGGTGACCAGCGTGATCGCGTTCGGGTAGCGCGAGCCGTCCGCCAGGATCGGCCGGCCGGCGCCGGCGATCCCGGAGATCACGATCGCGCCCCCCGCCGCCAGCCTCGCGCGGTCGGCCGGCGCCAGGACCTCCACCGTGGGGAGGGGGACGGATCGCGCCGTCACCTCCCGGATGGCGGCGTTGGCCGCCGGGCTCGACGAGCCGAGTCGCGCCTGGACTTCCAGGTATCGGCCCGAGACGCCGGCGAGCGCCGCGCCGGAGTCGACCTCGATCCATGGCCGGCTCGCCAGCCGATCGCGGTCGTCCGAGGCGCGGACGCGCAGGTTCGCGGTCGTGAACTCCGGCGCGTCCGCGTCGAAGGCGACGCCCGCCCAGGGGACGCCCGCCCGGCCGCCGTCGACGACCTCGGTCCACGTCCCGGATCGGCCGGTCACGGTCAGCCGCACCGCCCCGGTCATGTCGCTGTAGTTGTACGGCCCCGCTCCCGTCGGCACCGGCCAGCCGTCGACGACCGTGTTCGTGACGGTGTCGATCTTGTAGGCGGCGTTCGATCCCAGGGCGACCGTCCAGAGGTACCCGTCCGCGTCGATGGAGGCCGACTTCGGGTTCACGCCGACCGTCACGAATTCGCTCCGCAGCAAGGTCTTGCGGTCGGAGTCGAAGACGAACTTCCAGACGCGGTTGGAGTTCGCGGTGCCGAACCAGACGTTCCCCTGGCGGTCCACCGTGATGCCGCCGCCGGACGTCGCGGGGATGTTGTAGGTCGTCAACTCGCGGGTGGCGGGGTCGTATCGGGACAGGACCCCGCCGCTCCAGGGCGAGGTCCAGACGATCCCGTCGTTGTCGACGGTGATCCCGTAGGCCGACGCCACCTGGACCGTCTCGACGAAGGATCGCGTGTTCGTGTCGATGTGGACGAGGGTGGAGCCCCCCCCGGAGGTGGCGCTCCAGAGCTGGCCGTTGGCGTCGATCACCGCCCCGTAGGAGCCGTATCCCGTCGGGACGACGGCCTCCCGGACCCCGGTCTCGTTGTCGAAGACGACGAACTCACGAGCGCCGCTGTAGGAGCTGACCCAGAGCTTGTCGTTCGCGTCGATCGCCAGCCCGCGGGGGCCGCCGCCGATGGTCAAGACCATGGCGATCCGCTCGTCGTCCGGCTGGCCGTCGCCGTTGGCGTCCCAGGGGAGGATCTCCTGGCCGGTGATCCGCCCGTCCCCGTCGAGATCCCGGCTCGTGTCGACCACGCCGTTGCCGTTGCGGTCGATGAAGCCGTCGAGCAGGATCTTCACGACGGTCCCCGCCCCGCCCCGGTTGGCGACCCAGGCGTCCCCGCTCCCGGTCACGGCCACGCGCGAGGGGTCGTTCCCGGTCCCCCCCGTGCGATAGCGGCCGACCTCTTGCCCGGTCCGGGTGTCGAATCGGGAGACCGTGCCCTCGGCGCTGTTGGATACCCAGATGAACGGATAGGTGACGGTCTCGCCGCCGGGGAGGAGTTGAATCTGCCCCTGGACCTCGACGGCGTCGAGGTTGAACAGGTCGCCGAGCAGGAAGTCCTCGCTGGTCGTGAACGTGACCGAGCCGTCCGGGCCGAGCATGCTGTCTCCCAGCTCGGTCTGGGGAGGGGGCCCGGCGTCGAGTGCCTTCGTCGCGAACGCGCCCGCCGTCGCGCGGCCCGACGCCCTCGCCCCCGCCCCCGCGGCCGAGCGCGGCGGCGTGGCCGTCGCGGAGGTCGGCGCGAGGAGCCCCGCGCCGGCCGCGGCGGCCTCCCAGTCGACGTCGAGGCACGCGATCGCCACGCTGGTCCGGGAGTCGTCGTCGTTGTTCACGAGCCGGAACTCCAGCGTCGCGATCGAGCCCGGGATCAGGCCCGAGACGTCGAGCGTCACCGTCGTCCCCGCCCGGACGACGCCCGACCCGAGGGCCGGATCCAGCCCCTCGGTGACGTTGTAAAAGGCGTCGCGCCCCGAGACGAAGGTCGGGACGACGGCCCGGCCGTTGTCTCCGAGGATCGCCACCTCGAAGGCGTCGTTGATGAAGCTCGGGTCGCTCGCGTCGAAGTCCAGGTCCTCGTACCGGAATTCGATCGTCGTGGGGGTCGCGGGGACGACGAACGAACGGCTCGCCCGCACCTGGAACGACGTCCCCTCCCGCAGGACGATCCGCCTCCCCTCGAGCGAGACGGAGCCGTCGCCGCCCCCCGCGTCGATCGTCCAGCCGGCGAGCGAGTCGAACCCGCAATCGCCCCTCGTCACGTCGAGCCTCGTCTCCGACGCGTTCCCGGCGACGTCGTCGGTGGTCGCGACGAACGAGTTCGCGCCGATCGCGGCGAGTGGCACGTCGTCGAACGCGAACGCGCCGGTCGCGTCGGCCAGGGTGGTCCGCCCGGTCGTCCCCAGCGCGACCGGGAGCCCCGGCTCGGTCCGGCCGATCAGGCGGACCGCCTCGCGATGCGTCTCGCCGTCGCCGACGGGCGCGGAATCGAACGCCGGATCCAGCATCAGGGTCAGCGGCGGCGGGGTCGTGTCGAGCGTGAAGGCCAGCTCGACCCAAGGCGACGAGGCCCCCCGCGCGTCCTCGGCCTGCACGTGAAGGACGCGCGGGCCGTCGGGGATCGGACGGCCGAGGGCGGCCTCCAGGGCGGATTGGTCGAGGGCGAATCCGCCCCCTCGGAGCGCCCAGGTCACGTCGACGGAGGAGACGTCGCCGTCCAGGCGCAGGCGAAGCGCCCGGATCGCGTCGCCGTCGGGATCGGAGACCGAGCCGACGAGCGACGCGTCGGCGGTGATCCGGTCGTCATTGGTCGCCCCGCCTCGCGCGGTGTCGCGCGCCAGGCCCAGGCTCGCGGCGGGCGCGGCGTTGGCCGCGTCGAAGGACATCCGGACGATCGCGTCGTTGAAGTCGCGGTCGCCCCCCCGCCACAGATCCTCCATGAGCAGCACGTCGGCGCCGGGCCGGCGGACGTGGACGACGCGGTCGGCGTTGGCGCGGGCGAACGAGAAGAAGACCACCGGCGCCCGGCCGCGAGGGCCGGGTCGGCCACGGCCCGAGTTGGCCAGGAACGCCTCGCTGCTCCCGTTCTGGACCAGGTACGTCCCGAGATAAGCCCCGGCGGGCAGCTCCACCCGCGCGACGGCCCCGGCCTCCTGATGGCGATGGAAGAGGACCTGGGCCCGCGAGAGCGCCGCGGCGGCGTAGCCCCGGTCGCCGGGCTGGAGGTCGCCGATCCGCCCCGAGGCGTCGTCCACGACGAAGACGCCGACCTCGTTCCGGTACGCCGCGTGGCGCGCCTCCAGGATGAACGTCCCCGCGGTCGTCCCGCCCTGGCCGCCCGGGACCTGGATCGCCTCGGCGACGCCCGCGGCCCCGCGCCGGCCGGCCCAGCCGGCGAGCCGCGTGGGGGCCGGCGAGGCCGACCCGCCGCCGGCCCTCCCGCCCAGGGCCTCGACCTGCGCCCAATCGAGCCACGGCCGGGAGCGCAGGAGGATCCTTCGCTCCAGGGATTCCGCGCCGAGCTTCGGGGCCCGGTCCCTCCGTTTCGAAGGCCGCCGAAAGTCCTCGGAACCCTGGGCGCGGCCGTGACGATTCATGGTGAAATCCCGGTGTATCGGTGTTTCGGCGCGAGCCACGGCGCAATCCTCGGGGCGCGAGATCGATCCGGCCGCGGCGTGAAGCCCCATGCCTTGCATCGACGCCGATCGAGTCGCCGTCAGGGCACGGTGCTTGTGTTGATAAGCGTGACTGCGTCGTCAATAAAACTTGAATGATCGCGTCGATTTCAAGTCGATCAAGAGACGTTTGCGTTGGGGGCGGCGCGATGTCAAGGATAAAGTCACGAAATCAATCAGGCGCGACGTCGCGGCCGACCCCCGGGCGAGCCGACACGGCGCGGTCGTTGGCGTGAGCATCGTCGCGCATGGTAGCCCCTCCGTGGAGCGTCCGGCTTTGATCAGGCGTGGAAGCAGGGGAAGGGATGGGCGCGTGGGATCGGACAAGCACTCGCGCCGTCGAGATGGGGGGGCCGATGGCGCGCGTGAAAGAAGTGGGGCGAGCGATGGGGGGCGTGCGTAGGCCCCGATCGCGGGCCGGTCGGGGCTCGATCCTCCGGATCAATCGTCGTGGTTGGCGTTCTTGTGGCGGATGTCGTCGACCTGCGGCGGGGTCTCGGCCTGGAGTTGGCGGGCGACGACCTCGGCCTGGCGGAGAGCCCGCAGGGCGTTGCCGCCGAGGATCTTGTGGATGTCGGGCTCGGAGTAGCCGCGGCGGAGGAGTTCCTCGGTGATCCGGGGGTAGTCGGAGGCGTCGTCCAGGCCGACGGGCCAGAGGTCGATGCCGTCGAAGTCCGATCCGATCCCGACGTGGTCGATCCCCGCCACCTTGACGATGTGGTCGATGTGGTCGACGACCGTGGCGACGGTCCCCCGGATCGCGCCCGGCTCGTTCCGGAACCACTCGGCGATCGCCTCCCGCGCCTCGGCGCGGTCGGGGTGGGCCTTGCGGATCTCGGCCCTGGCGTCGGCCGCCTTCTTCCGGGCGTCGGGGACGAGGAAGGCGGAGTAGAAGTTGACCATCACCACGCCGCCGTTGGCCTTCAGCCCGGACAGGATGTCGTCGGGGACGTTGCGCGGGACCGGGCAGAGGGCGAAGGCGCTGGAGTGGCTGGCGATCACCGGCGCCTTGCTCACGCGGAGCACGTCGGCCATCGTTTCGGCCGAGACGTGCGAGATGTCCACCAGCATCCCCAGCCGGTTCATCTCGGCCACGACCCGCTCGCCGAACTCGTTCAGGCCGCCATGCTTGCGCTCGTCCGTCGCGGCGTCGGCCCAGGCGAGGGTCTTGTTGTGGGTCAACGTCATGTATCGCGCGCCGAGGCGGTGGAAGGCTCGCAGCTCGGCGAAGCTGTCGTCGATCGCCACGCCCCCCTCGATGCCGATCAGGCTGGCGATCTTGCCCGCCTTCACCGCCGCCTCCACGTCGTCGGCCGTCAGAGCGAGCTGGAGGTCGTCGGGATACTTCTCGATCAGGCGATGGACGAAGTCGATCTGCTCGACCACGGTCCTGGTCGGGTTGGGGTAGTCGCTGGGGATGTAGACGGACCAGAACTGGGCCTTGAGGCCGCCCTTCCGAAGCCGGGGGATGTCGGTCTGGCCGGGGGCGGATCTGGCGAAGTCGATCCGGGACATCGCCATGTCCCCTTCGTCGCGGATCAGCCAGGGGTAGTCGTTGTGGCCGTCGAACAGCATCCCCGCGTCGTGGACCGCGCGGGCGCGGTCGGAGACCGGGGGCAACTCCGGCCTCGTCGGCCCCCCCGCCCCGACCGCCGTCCCCCACGCCAGCGCGACCGCCACCGCCACGCCCATCCCCCGTCCCGCCGACTTCGCTCTCGTCATCGTCTCGTCGCTCCAGCGCGCCCGGTTGGTCGAAGGGCCCATTGTCGGCCCGGACGCCTCACGCGACAAGCCGTTGACCCGGCACCGCCCGCCTCCCGGAATCATTCCCGGATTCCTGAAATCCCGACGATCCCCCCGCGGATCATGGGTGTGTTTGATGGCGGCGCTCTTTGACAACCCGGAAGCAGTCGAGGGGCAAGCGAGGCCAACAACCTCGATCCACGCGCGGCTGGAATAAAGGGCATCCGGCCCAATTCCGTCCCCTCTCCCCCCGGGAGAGGGTAGCCGCGCCAGCGGCGGGTGAGGGTCCGCGCGCTTCGGGGTCTGCGCCGGTCGCGCGCCTGCCATGAGGCGTCGCTATCTCCACGATCCGACGACCCTCACCCGGCCCTTCGGGCCACCCTCTCCCGGGGGGAGAGGGGACGCGCGTTTCACGCTCGCGGAGCGAAAAAGTACTTCGAACTCGACGAACGAAGCCAACCTTGTTTGTTCTTAAAGGATTTGCGGATAAGGCTTAGTGGCGAAACGGCGAGTGAAGGCGGCGCGCGAACGAAGCCAACTCGCGCGGGGGCTCACTTCGGTTCGTCGAGGCGAAGCACGAGGATCGTCTCGGCGTCGGATTCGACCAGCAGCTTGGGGGGCTCGTCGGGGAGTCGGCGCATCTCGTGGCTGATGACCCCTCGGCGGGCGGCGCAGGCCATGCAGAGGCGCTCGGTGTCGTGTTGCAGGACGATCTCGCCGTCGAGGAGGCGATGATAGTAGTCCTTGCCGGGGGCCATCATGTGGCAGAATTCGCGCTCGCTGCCGCGCTTGATGGTGATCCGCCAGCCGGGCTCGTGGATGAACAGCCTCGCGCCGGCGGGGGCCTCCGCGCGGGGGGCCGCGCCGGGCTGCGAGGGGTGTTTGTCGTCGGTTTTCATGCTGCCCTCATCGCCTTGACGACCGGCCCTCGGCCGCGGCGGGGTCGCGATCCGGGGAGGCCGTGACGCCGGTCGAGGCCGGGGGATGGAGACCGCAGACGTCGTCCGTGCAGGCCGCGTCCCGCAGGCGCGACGACGCGATACGATCGTACACGATCCGCCCGACGTGGGCGACCCCCGGCAACATGCCGACGATCGCCAGCGGGCGGAACAGCGGCAGCCGGGCGCCGAGCCGCATGACGGCGTCGTAGCCCGCCGTCACCCCGCCCGACCGCGAGACGACGTGCATGGCCTTCATGCAATTCTCGTGCGTGAGGCTCGGGTGGATCGTCGTCACGTCGACCGCCGTGAGGTCGATCGGCTCGACGACGCGGTCCGGGTCGGCGGCCGTCGCCGCCGCCATCGAGGCGCGGCACTTCGGGCAGGCCCCGTCGAACAGGACGCGGATCGCCGGCTGCTCGTCCTCGCGCCCCGCCGCCAGGGTCCGCAGCCAGCCGCCGGAGGCGAACGCCAGGTTCGCCGCGATCATCGCCAGGCCGAACTCGGTCAGCCCCGGGCTCACCACGGCGATCCCCAGGTGCAGCAGCACCGCCCCGGCGATCATCAAGGGCCGGGTCGCGCGGGACCAGACCAGCACCGGGTAGGCGATCTCCAGCGCCAGGCTGCCGTGGGTCAGGGCGTTCAGGATCATCGGCCAGGCGGCGAGCCAGGTGAAGTTGAACGCGGCGAACTCGCCGGCGGTCATCGTCCCCCAGAGCGCCATCCCCGTCCACCACGACGGCCCCTGGAGCTTCGCCAGCCCGGCCATGCCGTAGATGAACGCCAGGTGGAGCTGGATCAGCCGCAGCCCGATGTTCGCGGACACCGTGGGCTCGGGCCGGCCGGGGGTCGTCGGCGAGACCACCCGCGCGCCCTTCGGGCGGACCATCGCCGCGTTCCGGCGGGCCTCGCGCCAGCGCGTGAGGAAGCGATCGAGCGACACCGCCTGACCGGCCGCGCCGCTGACCGCGACGTACAGCGCCAGCGTCGAGAGGATCTGGTCGAAGCCGAACAGCGCGATCGGGATCCGCCGCACCGTCGAGACGATGATGATCCACGCCATGACCGAGGTCGTCCGGCTGAACAGCCCTACCGTCATCGACGCGAACACCCCGAGCGCGGCCAGCCAGGCGACGCGCAGGAGCGAATCCGGGACGTAGAACCACAGAGACCACCCGTAGGGGGGCATCGCGTTGTAGGCGCCCGTCGCGTCGGTCCAACCTTGCGAGCCCAGGTAGGCGTGCAGGTCCAGGCCGATGACGAACATGCTCCAGAAGCCCAGCAGCCCCACCGCCGCGCGGATCAGGCCCAGCGGCGTCGGGTCGGCGGGGAGGAAGAAGAACCGCGACCAGCCCCGGGCGAAGCCGAGCACCAGCGAGCGGATGTAGTCGACCGCGTCGATCAGGAACCGTCGCACGGGAAGTCTCCGATCCATCGGGGCGTGGTGAACAGCGACGGGGCGAACAGGTCGAACGGCCCCCCGGTATCCTCCATCTCCTCCAGCACCCGATCCGGCGGGGGGATGAGATGCTGTTGCAGCTTCAGCGTCACCGACTCCGTCCCCGGGTTCGTCCGGCAGAGATGACGCGCGTACGACCGGGCCAGCCACGACTCGCGCGGGCCGCCGTCGTGCCCGTGGTCATGCCCCTCGTGACCAACTCGGCTGGAGGCGAACAGCGCGTTGGCCAGCGCGAGCTGGCGCTGACGGCGCATCGGCGGGCCGGCGACCTCGCGCTCGGGGAGGCGGATCGTCGTCTCCTCGCCGTTGTCGCGGCGGAGGGTCGCCACCACCAGCGGCGTCGGAGGCGGCTCGGCGTAGTAGCGGTAGGCGTAGCCCTGGTCGAACAACCCGTGATGCCAGGTGAACAGGTCCGCGAACCATCGCTGGAGCCGCGACGAAGGCGGCACCCCCAGCGCCCCCCCCGCCACCGCCGCGACGTGCAACGCCAGCGCGACCGTCGCCAGGCGTCGGGCCCACGGCGGCCACGGCGAGGACTCGCCGCTCGGGTCGACCTCGGCGGCCGACTCGGCCCCAGCGACCGGGGCCCCCGGCCCCATTCGGAACTCCGGCTTCCTTCCCACGCGCGCCTCCCTTCCCGTCCCGAGGGGCCGCCCCCACGCGGCCCCGCCCCTCAATCATAACCGACTCCCGCCGGGACCCCCCTCGGATCCCTCCTCGCCCCGGCCAACCGCGCCATCCGGCAAGACCATGTTCCCCAGGCGGCCTTGGTTCCCTAATCCGCCAAATTTCCTTTGCCGGCCCGCGGCGTGCGTATTAGAATTTCGTCCGCCTGGACAGAGATTATCGATCAAGGTGACCACACAGGCTGCGGAGATGGCGAGGGCGCGCCCTCGTCCCGCCCAGCGATCGACAACGGGAGACGACACATGCATGGGACGGTCGTGATGCTGATGGCCCTCAGCGGCCTCGGTTGTCACTTTAAGCACGCGGACGTGGCTTACGTCCCCTCGTGCTACAGCAGCGCGTGCTACAGCGGCTGCTACTCGTCGTACGAGCCGACGAGCTTCGGCGGCTGCTACTCCTCGGCCGATTACATCGGCGGCTGCTACAGCGAGAGCTGCTACAGCGACAGCTGCTACAGCGAGGCCTTCTCGAGCTGCTACAGCGAGCGGAAGGGCTGCTTCCTGAAGCGGCTGTTCCACGGCGGCCTGTTCAAGAAGCACCACCGCCGCTACGAGACGAGCTGCTACTCGTCGTGCTACTCGTCCTGCTACAGCGGCTGCTACAGCGGCGGCTACGGGACGGTCTACGAGCCGCCGGTCTTCGGCTCGTCGATGCCGATCTACGAGACCCCCTACGCCTCGCTCCAGGCCCCGTCGACGGCGGCCCCGGCCCCCGCGACGACCACCGCCCCGGCCCAGGCCCCGGCCGTCGCCCCCGCGACGACGACCCCGGACGCCAACCCGGCCCGCTCCACCCCGCCGGCCGATCCCACCCCGGCCACCCCCGAGCCGACCTCGCGGTCGGCCGTCGACGACGCCGTGGACTCGATCATCCCCGACGACGTCCCCGCCCCTCCGCCGGCGAGCATCCAGCCCTGATCGCGGCGGCCCCTCCCGGGGTCGCCCATCCGACACGTCCGCCCCAGGCCTTGTCCAGGCCAGGCGGACGTGTTCGTTTCGAAGGGGGTCCTCCCCGAACATCGGAACCCCGGGCCCTTCGTCGGCACCTACTGGGTGTACCCCTCGTCGCGAGGGGCGCGAAGGTCCGAACGCGATCGGGGAACGATGCCGCCCGCAAGCGCCCGCGCCATCCTGTACGTCTCGGCCCTCGCCATCGGCCTCGCGTCGCTTGGCGATCCCGGGCGACATCGGCTGACCGGGAATGAGCACGGCCCTTCCCACGCGGGGTCGGACGACGACGCCGGCGAGTCGGGGACGCTGGCCGAGGGAGACTGTCCCCTCGACCGGGACGCGTCCGAGCCTGGCCTCGCGACCGGCGCCCGGCGGGCCATACCCATCGCGCCACCGGCCGCGAAGGTCGAGGCCGCCTCCCCGGCGGCCGAGCGATTGGCCGACGCCCATGCCGCGGCCACGCCTCGCGCCCCGCCGGCATCGGCCTGAGTTCGGGGAAGCGCGCCTTCTCGCGTTTCCTCAAGACTCGGCCTCGCATCGCCCGTCGCCACGGCGGGCCCGACCCGCTTGCGCCCCGCGCTACCCGACGCGTCGGGGCGGCGTCCCCTCTTGCGCGCCGAGGCCCGACGCTCGTCGAGCCCGCGCGGGATGGGTGCCGCCTCCTCATCTATTTCCGGAGCCGAATCATGCGCCTTGCCGCCAAGCTCGCGACCGCCCTGACCCTTCTCGCGACCGCCCCATCCCATGCCGACATGGCGCCGTTCCTCATCGGCGTCGACGGCCGGACGACGATCCCGTCCGGGACGTACGCCGGCCTGCCCGACCCCAATTACGGCCGGCTGACCTTTCTGTACGCCCACGGCGACCACTATCATTCGAAGGGGGTCTACACATACACCGGCCCCAACCTGGGCACGGGGACCGCGGTGACCGTCAGCCCGTCGAACTACGTCCCAGAGGGCTCGGCCGCGCCCTTCGCCCTCGAGCCCGGGAGCGGGGCCTTCGCCGGCCTGAACATCTCCGGCCCGACGGCGGGCTCTCCGGGTTCGGACATCGAGATCGGCTCCGTGGAGGCCCTGCGAGGCTTCGAGCCGGGGGCCGACGAGACCCTGCTGCTCAACTCCAGCGGCGGGCGCTGGAGCGGATCGATCGCCGACGCCGAGCTGGTCATCGAGCTGGTCGGCGCCACGACCGGCCTCTCGATCCTCGACGCCTCCGGGCGGCCGATCTTCGCGGGCGGGACGACCCTGGCCCTCGGCCTGGCGGACGCCTCGTTCAGCTTCGCCCCCATCTTCGCCGCCGTGGCGGCCGGCGACTACGTCGCGCAGTTCCGGCTTCACGACGCCAGGGCGGACGGGTTCGGCTCGTCGGGCGTGTTCGAGTTCCGCCTCAACGCGGCCACGACCGCCGTCCCCGAGCCGGGGAGCCTCGCCATGGCGTCGATCGCCGGCCTGGTCGCCAGCGCCGCCGCGCTTCGCGGCCGACTTCGGCGAACCCCCCCCGCCGCCTGATCGGCGGGGCGGCCCGCGCCGGGCCAGGCGCGGGCCGCGTCTCGTCACGCCGAGGTCACGCGCTCGGCCGGGAGCGTGTACCGCTCCTCGATGGCCTCCTTGATCTTGGCGCGGCTCTCCGCGGCGGAGAGGCCCGCGGTGGCGGCGATCCGGTCGGCGTCGGCGCCCAGGTCGTCGTCCTTGATCCCCTCGCGGAACCAGGTCGCGTAGTCGCCCCGCTGGAGGTGGTGCTCCCACGTGGCGTCGTCCACCCCCTCGGCGAGCTGGAGGAAGGCGACGAGGTTCTGGGCGCGGAGGTTGAGCTTCCCTTCCGGGCCCTTGAAGTAGAAGCTGCGATCCGGCCCGAGGTTCCCCTCGGCGTACTTCCGGCTGTGCCGTCGCTGCTGGACCTTCGGCGGCGCGGTCTTCACGCGGATCGGCGGGCGATCCTCCTTCACGAACCAGGCCAGCGTCTCGCCGCGCTCCAGCTCCGTGGGCTCCAGGCCCTTCGGCTCGGGGATGCCGGCGGTCTCGCAGAAGAGCCGGATCGTCTCCTCCGGCTTGCGGCCGATGGCCAGCAGCACGTCGACCGACTCCAGCAGCGCGGGGGCCACGGCGTCGGGGTGGACGGTGATGTACAGCATCCCGCTCGCCTGCTTGGGGAGCACCAGCGGCGCGGGTTGCCAGGCGGCGGGCATCAGGTGATGGACCTCGTCCACCACGATCCAGTGGGGGCGGCCGGTGTGGGCGCGGAGATCCTGGAGCCGGGGGATGAGCTGGTCGGAGAACGACGGCCGGTCCTTCAGGTCGATCGCCAGCAGGTTGACCGAGGCGTTGGGCACCTCGGGGCGCGACAGCAGCTCCTCCACCTCGTCGACCGTCGGCGGGTTCTTCGGGTCGCCGAGCTTCATCGTCAGCTCCAGCTCGTCGTAGTCCCCTTCCGGGTCGATGATGACGAACTGGTAGCGGGCCTCGCAGAGCCGCTCCAGGATGCCGGTGGTGAGGGTGGACTTCCCCCCGCCCGAGGTGCCGGCCACCAGGATGTTCAGGCCGTAGGGGTTGATCCGGACCTCCTCGCCGCGGTCGTCCTCCCCCAACAGGACGTGGTGGCGCGTGAGCCGCGGCTCCAGGCTGGCGAGGTCGTCCTCCAGCAGCCGCTCGACGAGCTGCGTCACGCCGCGGCCGTGGTCGGCCGGCGTGGTCCAGTCGGCGCGCTCCTTCAGGGTGTCGAGGGCGTTCGAGACGGCCACGGCGGCCTCGCTCGCGGCCAGGAACGCGTGGTCGTTCTCGGCGTCGCCGACCGCCACCACGTTGTGCGCGGAGAGGCCCATGTCGCGGAGGCACGCCTCCAGGCCGGTCGCCTTGTTGACGCCCGAGGGGAGGATCATCACCGCCCCCTTGTTGAAGATGACCTGGAGTTCCAGGCCCATGTCCCGGACGACTTCGAGGACCGTCGACTCGTGCGGCTCCCACGTCGCGACGATCACCCGGCCCTCGGAGATCCGCTCCACGCCCCGCTCCCTCAGCCGCCGGGCGAACTCGGGCGGCGGGGGCTCGGCCAGCGTCTCCTCCTCCTTCGTCTCGGGGCGATACAGGAGCGCCCCGTTCTCGGCGACGATCCGGTCGAACAGCGTCGGCTCCTCCAGGAGTTCCAGCAGCTCGTCCAGCTCTCGGCCGGTGACCATGACGAGCTTCCGGCCCGACTCCTTCAGCCGTCGGAGGGCCTCGATGGTGGGCGGGTCGATGCGGCCGTGGGTGGCCAGGGTCCCGTCGTAGTCGGCGGCGAGGACGTGATAGCGCATGTCGTCTTCTCTCGGGTGGAACGGTGCCACCTGCGCGAGAAGCAACTCACGCGCCGAACCCGCCGTGTCCCCCCGCGGATCGCTCGCCCTCCGCCTGTTGACTGCCGGGGCCCGGGGGGATAGCCTCGGGGCGAACGGCCCGCGCGGCGGGCGAACCATGCGCCTTGATCATGAAAAGGATGCGATATGTCCATTCGTAAGTTCGCTCTCGGCCTCGGCGTGGCGGCGTGCCTCTGCGGCCCCCTGGCCGGCTGCGGCGAGCAGGGTGCCAGCAACATCCCCGAGGAGAAGGTCATCACCAAGGAGAGCTCCGACGACATGGCCAAGAAGCTGGAGGAAGGCCGCAAGGCGATGAACGCCGCCGGCAAGAAGTGAGCCGCGGGCGATGAGCCGAAGCGCGACGAGGCCGCCGTCGGGTGATCCCGACGGCGGCCTCGCGCGTTTTCGCGGTCGTGGGGCCGGGCGATCGGCCCGGGCGGGGCGTCAGTACGTGTCGGCGCCGACCACCTCGCCGCCGGCCCTGGTGCCCAGGGCATACCAGGTCTGGAGGCTGACCGAGTCCTTGACGAAGCGGACGGAGCCGTCCGCCATGCCGACGTTGACGCCGCCGGAGTGGTAGCTGCGGGGCGTGTGGAAGCCGTAGCCGATGCCGTAGGTGTCCCAGTTGGAGCAGTCCGGCGTCCTGCTGTTCGGCGTGATCATGAAGTTGAACGTCGTCTGGCTGTAGTTGCTGTTGGCCCAGTGGGCGCCGCCGTGGTCCCACGTCCGGGTGGGGTTCGCCTTGGCGAAGGCGGCGCAGGCGGGAATCATCTGGGTGAGGATGACCTGGGTGTCGGCCAGGTTCGACGCCACGAAGGTCGGGGGGCCGGGCATCCCGGCACCGACGTAGATGTCGCTGGGGCTCGACTTGGTGTTGCTGTTGTCGCCGCGGGAGCGCTCGGCGAAGGCGACCGTGTTCGAGGTGCCGTCGGTGATCGCGGCGATCGTCCCGGCGCCGTAGCCCTCGCCCGAGGGGCCGCCGCTGTCGTTGTCCGGGCGGCCGAAGACGCCGGCCCCGGTGGCGCGCGAGTGCCAGTCGTAGTTGGTCCCGTTGGACAGCATGTAGTTGTTCCGGCCGATCCCCGTGCCGTCGCTGGGGCACAGGAAGGTGGCGACCACCGTCCGGCAGGCCGTCGCCTGGATCGGGTCCAGGTCGTACGAGTACATGAACTGCATGCCCCAGGCGTAGTTGAACGCGTTGGCGACCGACTGCTGCTCGATGTACGGCAGCATCAGCGTCAGCCCGCTGCGCCCGTGCGCGGGGTTGTTGTCGTTCCAGTCGGTTCCGCGACGGCCCATCGCCTGGTTCCAGGGGAACCCGCCGTTGGCGGACTCGTAGTTGTGGAGGCCCAGGCCGAGCTGCTTGATGTTGTTGATGCACTGGCTGCGGCGGGCGGCCTCGCGGGCCGCCTGCACGGCGGGGAGGAGCAAGGCGATGAGGACGGCGATGATGGCGATGACCACCAGCAGCTCGATCAGCGTGAAGCCGGCGCGCTTCCCGCGAACGGGGATTTGCATGAACCAGATCTCCGGGAGAGGTGAGGATGGCGAGATCGCTCGCGCGATCCAGGGGCGGGCGTCGGCGGACTCGCGACGCCGAGATCGGCCCGACCCTATCCCTCATTAAATCTTAATACTTCGTCACGTCGCAAGGCGGGTTCTCGACGAGCCTTCCCCTCTATCGGCCTTTCCCCGCCCTCGGCATAGCCCGCGACGCGAAATCGCGTGGCGCTTCGATGCTTGCGTGAAATCGCGCGGAACCGAGAGCTTTCGAACGCGAAGACGCCCGGCCCCCGCCCGCGTGCGGCGAGGGGCCGGGCGTCTCGTGGTCGCCGGCGGTCGGTCGGGGCCGACTCAGCGGTTGCCCTTCTTGTTCGTCATCGGCGGCTGCATCTGCATGATGCTCTTGGAGGCCTCGAGTCCGGCGTCGGGGCGGTCCTCGGCGACCGGGCCCTCGGGCGCGGCCTCGCCGCCGCAGCCGGAGAGGAGGCCCGCCAGCAGCAGGCAGCCCACGGTCGCGATTCGCTTCAGGGATCGGGGCATGGGAGAGAGTCCTCGCTATGGCGCGTGAGTTGGCCGGGAGCGGCGGGGGGCCTTCCCCCCGCCGCGCGGCTTGTTCCGAGGGCGGCGGAGCTGATGACTTCGCCGCCGGCCCGGGTGCCGAGCGCCCACCACGTCTGGGCGTTGACCGAGTCCTTGACGAAGCGGACGGAGCCGTCCGCCATGCAGGCGTTGACGCCGCCGGCGTGGTTGCTGCTCACGGTGACGGCGTCGAGGATCTGGCCCGGCGGGTAGTTGTGCGCCATGCACGACAGGCCGTTGGGCGTGTTGACGTGGGTGTAGGCGTTGAACCGCAGCGTGGTGGCGTGCGAGCCGGCCCAGACCGCGCCGGCGATCCAGACGTTGTTCGTCGTGCCGGCCGTGGTGCTGGTCCCCGGCAGCGAGCGGCAGGCCTGGAAGAACGCCATCGCCTGGGTCATGTCGCGCGTGTTCGGGTTGACCGTCCCCACCGGGCCGAAGGTGACGCGCTTGGCCTGGGCGGAGCTGGCGGTGTAGTCGCCCGACGGCAGGCCGATCAGCCGCTCGCTGAACGCCACCGTGTTCGACGTCCCGTCGGTCAGCGCCGAGATCGAGACCGTCCCGGTCCCCTGCGTGATGTCCGTGCCGTTGCCGTGCTGGTCGGTGTTCCGCATCGGGACGATGACGCCGCTCCAGGTCTCCAGGATGGCCGGGCCGCCGACGTTCGCGGCGTAGTTGGTCCACGACTGGGCCACCCACGGCCCGGCGGCCATGCTCTCCGACGGGCAGATGAACGTCGCCACCCGCGACCGGGTGACCGTCTGGTAGTTCGCCGGCTGGTCGGCGCCGTACGAGTAGTTCGCCGCGTTGGCCAGCGCCTGGCCCTCCATCATGGGCATCAGCGCCGCGGCCCAGCCCAGCGGCCAGTTGCCCCAGCCGGGCTGCCCGACGGTCCCCTGGACCCACATCTGGCCCGACAGCGGCGGCATGCAGTTCTGGGCCGAGATGTAGTTGTGCAGCCCGAGCCCGAGCTGCTTGAGGTTGTTGACGCACTGGGCGCGGCGGGCGGCCTCGCGGGCCGCCTGCACGGCCGGCAGCAGCAGGGCGATGAGGACGGCGATGATGGCGATGACCACCAGCAGTTCGATGAGCGTGAAGCCCGCGCGCTTCCTGGGAGTATGCAAGTGCATGTACCACTTCTCCGGGGGAGGTGATGAGGACGGAGTCGTTCGCACGATTCACGGAAGGCGGCCGTCGGCGGATTCGCGACATGGAGATTGGCCGGCCCTTCCCCCCATTGGACCTAACTCTTAAGTGGTTAGGCAACCCCCATCCTAGGTTGGGCCCCTTACATTAGGAATTTTTGAGCAAACGACCAGGCCCACGTCGCCAATCCTGGCATTGCTTGCTTGGGTGATCGATGGGCGTCGGGCTTCGAAATCGAAGACGCCCGGCCTCCGCTCCTCAAGGGGGAGAAGGGCCGGGCGTCTCATGGTCATCGTAGGAGTCGAGTCCGGGTCAGTTCTTGGCCTTCTTGCCGCCGGGACCCGGGGGCTGCATCTGCATGATGCTCTTGGAGGCCTCGAGGCCGGCGTCGGGGCGGTCCTCGGCGACCGGGCCCTGCGGCGCGGTGTCGCCGCCGCAGCCGGAGAGGAGGCCCGCCAGCAGCAGGCAGCCCACGGTCGCGATTCGCTTCAGGGGCAGGGACATGGGAGAAGATCCTCGGGATGGCTGATACTTGAGGTGGATCGCCGGGAGGCGCGGGGGACGGTCTCGTTCGTCCCCCGCGACGCGGCCGGCTTGATCAGAGGGCGTCGGAGCTGATGACCTCGCCGCCGGCCCGGGTGCCGAGGGCCCACCATGTCTGCGGCGAGATGCTGTCCTTGATGAACCGAACGGAGCCGTCGGCCATGCCGACGTTGACGCCGCCGGCGTGGTTGCTGGTGGCGGTGATGGCGTCGATGGCCTGGCCCGGCGGGTAGTTCTCGGCCATGCACGACAGGCCGTTCGGGGTGTTGACCAGGGTGAAGGCGTTGAACCGCAGGGTGTTGCCGTGCGAGCCCGCCCAGACGGCCCCGCCGGTCCAAGAGTTGTTGATCGTCCCGGCCGTGCTGGTGGTGCCGGGCAGCGAGCGGCACGCCTGGAAGAACGCCAGTGCCAGGGCGGGGTTGCCCGAGTCGGCCGAGACGGGCGCCGTGGACTGTTGGAAAGCCACCCGCTTGGCGTTGGCCGAGCTGACCGTGACCACCGGGTCGCCCGGCATGCCGATCAGCCGCTCGCTGAACGCCACCGTGTTCGACGTGCCGTCGGTCAAGGACGCGACCGAGACCGTTCCCGCGTTCCTGGGGTAGTTCGTCCCGATCTCCACCACGCCGTCCGTTTGCCGCATCGGGATGATGACGCCGCTCCAGGTCGCCAACGTCGCGGGGCCGCCGACGTTCGCGGCGTAATTCATCCACGATTGGCTCTGCCATGGGCCGGCGGCCAGGCTCTCCGACGGGCAGATGAACGTCGCCACCCGCGCCCGGCAGACGGTCTGGTAGTTCTGCGGCTGGTCGGCGCCGAACGAGTAGTTGGACGCGTTGGCCAGCGCCTGGCCCTCCATCATGGGCATCAGCGCCGCCGCCCAGCCCAGCGGCCAGTTGCCCCAGCCGGGGTTCGCCGGGGGGTTGCGCCACATGAGCCCCGACAGCGGCGGCATGGAGTTCTGCGACGAGATGTAGTTGTGCAGGCCCAGGCCGAGCTGCTTGAGGTTGTTGACGCATTGGGCGCGGCGGGCGGCCTCGCGGGCGGCCTGCACGGCGGGGAGCAGCAGCGCGATCAGGACGGCGATGATGGCGATGACCACCAGCAGTTCGATGAGCGTGAAGGCCCCACGCCGACTGTGAGTCGAGGCGTGCATGTGATTTTCCTCTCGCACGATGAGGTCGGAACCGACGGAATGTGGCGGACATGAATCAATTCGGTGGGCTCGGGCCGAAGATCGAGACATGCGGCCCGGGCCCCATCCGCACGAGATTATAGTCCACGCGCGGGGGGAATCGGCAAGAGGATGTCGGTCGAACCTTTCAAAAATCCTAGCGAGAAGTCAAGGGATGGGCGGGCATAAATGGATGGAAGGTGATATTCATCAAGTCCTGGGCGACAGTTTTAATTCCTTAATTTTAATTGATTCGTATATCGGCGGTCCCCGGGCGTCTCACCGAGGGTTGCCCCGGGCGGCGCTCGCGACTTGAGGAAAAATCCGGGACGCGTGAAATCTCGTCGCCCATGCCGCCGAGCATACTGGCGTTCGATGATGGCGCTCCTTGACATCCCGGAAGCAGACGAGGGACGCCGACCCGAATTCATGCCCTCACTTCGCGGGAGGGGGGCCGCGCCGGCGGCGGGCGGGGGGCGTCGGATTTCGGAGGGCATGCCGGCGCGCGTGGGACGCCAAGCGTCTCCCCCCTTTGAGGTGCTCCGTCGCAGGCTCCGCGCGCGAAGGGAGATATTCATCCCCCCTCCTCCCCTCGTGGGAGGAGGGATGCTGATCGTCGCCCTACCCCGGGGTTCTCGACGGAGCACCACTCGGGGAGAGGGGATGCTCGGCGACGTCGAGCGGTGGGCCCCGATGCCATCCCGAACGCGTCGAGTCGTCAGCCCGGCGATCGAGGGGGCGTGGAGGCTCGCCGTTTCTGACCCGGATTGCGGGTGGAAGGTTGTCGCCACCCCCATTCCCGCCGGGAAAGGGGACGAGCGTCGGACGCCTCATCGGCGGAGGCGGGCGAAAAATCACTTCGAACACGACGAACGAAGCCAAGTGGATTCGGTCGCAAATTGCTTCCGCGAAATTACTTGCAGAGAAACTTCGGGAGGCCATGGCGCGCGAACGAAGCCAGCTCGCGCGGCCCGCGTCGGCCCGGGGATCATCGCGGCCGGAGGGGGGGCGGGATCGCGAGTCGGCCTCGGAGTTTGACGGATGATTTATGATTACCCTCGGCGGGTCGGGCGTCGGGACGTCCCCGCCCCAGGACACCACGGGAACCGGAGCGCGTATCAGGATGGGGAGACGCCCGCTGAATCGTCGGGACTTGAGGGCCGCGGCCGAGGCCGCCGAGGCGCGGGGGATCCCCGCCGGCCCGGAGCCCTCGCGGCCGCGGACCCGGTCGGAGCCGTCGGGGAGGCCCAAGCCCAGCCCCACGGCGCGGATGCGGGTCGTGTGGGCGGTGTGCGACGTCGGCGGCCGGACGGTGGCCACGTTCGACTACGCCGACAAGCCCGCCGCCGAGGCCAGGGCCGCGGAGCTGAAGGCCAAGGGGAAGGGGATGCACTTCGTCCGCTCGGTCAAGGAGCCCATCGGCTCGGCCGGGACCTCCTCCCCCGATTGAATGGGGCCGGCCGGCGGCGCGAACTCGCGGGGGCCCGCCGGCCTCCGAGGTGGGAGACGCCCCGCGGGCGGGAAAACTCGGATCGCGTCGGGTTGTGGGCCGGCGACGCGTTCCGGTAGAATGACCGGCTTCCAGGCGCGCGGATCTGAACAGCCGCGCCGTAACGCAAGACAGAGGTACGCCAGTGTCCGCCACCGACGAGCGCAAGGGTCCCACCGCAACGAGGCCGACGACCGGGGCCGACGTCCTGGTCGAGTCGCTGGCGAGGCACGGGGTCGAGGTCGTCTTCGCCTACCCCGGCGGCGCCAGCATGCCCATGCACCAGGCGCTGACCCGCTACCGCGACCGGATCCGCACCATCCTCCCCCGCCACGAGCAGGGGGGCGTCTTCGCCGCCGAGGGCTACGGCCGCGCCAGCGGCAAGCCGGGCGTCGTCATGACCACCTCCGGCCCCGGGGCGCTGAACCTCGTGACCGGGCTGGCCGACGCCAAGATGGACTCGATCCCGCTGATCGCCATCACGGGCCAGGTCCCCACCCACGTCATCGGGACCGACGCCTTCCAGGAGACCCCCACCGTCGAGGTCTGTCGCGCCGTCTGCAAGCACGCCTACCTCGTGCAGGACGCCCGCGACCTCGCCCGCGTGGTCAAGGAGGCGTTCTACCTCGCCACCACCGGCCGCCCCGGCCCGGTCCTGATCGACATCCCCAAGGACGTCCAGAACACGGTGGTCGTCGACCCCGACTACGACGTCGAGATGGACCTCCCCGGCTACCGCCTCCCCCCCCCGCCGAAGCCGTCGAAGATCCGCGAGGTCATCGAGGCCCTCAAGGCGGCCGAGCGCCCGATCATCTACTGCGGCGGCGGCGTCCTGGCGTCCGACGCCGGCGACGAGCTGCGCGAGTTCGCCGTGAAGGCGGGCATCCCCGTCGCGATGACCGTCCACGGCCTGGGCGCCATCCCCCGCGACCACTACCTGTCGCTGGGCATGCTCGGCATGCACGGCACCGTCTACGCCAACACGGCGATCAACCACGCCGACCTGCTGTTCGCCCTGGGCGTCCGGTTCGACGACCGCGTCACCGGCAAGCTCAGCGAGTTCGCCAAGCACGGCCGGATCGTCCACGTCGACATCGACGCGTCGGAGATCAACAAGAACAAGAGCGCCCACATCGCGGTCCACTCCGATGTCAAGTCGTTCCTCCGCGAGCTGACGCCGATGGTCTCCCCCGGCGACTTCCGCGCCTGGCACAAGCAGGTCGACGAGTGGCGCGAGGCCGACCCGATGACCTACGACCAGCGGGACGACGTCATCATCCCGCAGTACGTCATCGACGAGTTCTCGAAGATCACCGACGGCGAGTTCATCATGTCCACCGGGGTCGGCCAGCACCAGATGTGGGCCGCGCAGTGGACGAAGTTCAAGCGCCTGCGGTCGTGGATCACCTCCGGCGGCCTCGGCTCGATGGGCTACGGCCTCCCCGCCGCGATGGGCGCCCAGGCGGCCTTCCCCGACGCCCTGGTCGTCGACATCGACGGCGACGGCAGCTTCGTCATGAACATCCAGGAGCTGGCGACGGTCTACTGCGAGAACCTGCCGGTCAAGATGATCGTGCTGAACAACCAGCACCTCGGCATGGTCGTGCAGTGGGAGGACCGCTTCCACGCCGGCAACCGCGCCCACACCTACCTCGGCCCCGTCGACCACCCCGAGGCCATCGGCCAGGGCGCCGGCGACCTCCCCGAGGTCACCTACCCGGACTTCGTCGCGCTCGCCAAGGGCTTCGGCATCCCCGCCCGGCAGATCCGCAAGAAGTCCGAGGTCGCGGACGCCCTCAAGGAGATGATCGCCCACAAGGGCCCCTACGTCCTCGACGTCCTGGTCCCCTACCAGGAGCACGTCCTCCCGATGATCCCCGCCGGCGGGACCTTCCGCGACACCATCAAGACCTGATTTGCGGACCACGCGGGCCGCGCGACCCGTCGCGCGGCCCCGCCCCCCCGGGAGCCCTCCCCATGGCGAGCGTCCAGGACATCCCGAACCTCGACGACCTGCTCGAATCGGTCCTGGACCGCCTCCCCCCCGAGGCTGTCGCCGCCATCGCCGCCATGCGCCCCCCCGTCGCCGCGACCCTCGCCGACGAACTCGTCCGCCGCGCCCACGACCGGGCCCGCGCGCGGGCCCACGACGAGCCCCGCCCCCTCCCCGACGAGCCGGGCTTCAACGACGAGACCAGGCGGATCCTCAAGGATCTCGACGAGGGCAAGGGAGTCAAGCGTTACGGGAGCGCGGAAGACTTCTTCGCCGCGCATGGGTTCTGATCATGGGCCGCGATAAGCCCGCCCCCCAAGGCGAGCCGGGGCCTCTGCGGATCGTGGAGAGCGCCCGCTTCGGCAAGGAACTCGAGCGCCAGCGGAAGCGCGGCAAGGATCTCGCCAAGCTGCGCGTCGTCATCGAGGCGTCGGTCGCGAGGCGGCCCCTGGACGCAAGGTATCGCGATCACGCCCTCGTCGGCGACTGGGCGGGCTACCGCGATTGCCACATCGAGCCGGACTGGTTGCTCATCTACAAGATCATCGGCGACGAGCTGAGGCTCGCCCGAACCGGCACCCACACCGACCTGTTCTGATCCGCCCCTCCCCCGAGGCCGATGGCGCGGGGCGCCCCGAGCCTCCTCCGCCGCGCTCGCGCGCGGGGCGACGCGAGCGTCGCGGATCGACGGCGAGCATGCTCGGCCCACCCCCCTGCTCCGCGTCGCGCGGGCCCCAGTTCCTGGGGGTCGCGGGGACCGACGTCCCCCGCGCGCTTTATGGAGAATGGTGAATTTCGGCGGCGTTGAGCGCCCGTCGATCTTGCCCCATCATCCCACCTTCCGGCTCGCTTGAGGGAACCTCGTCCCAATCGCGGGAGGGGTCGAGTTTCGGCCCGCGCAAGCCGATGAATCCGCTCAGGAGGAACGTCCGGACCGTTCGCGTGGAGGATGCCGGGAGATGGCCAAGATCATCAGCGTGGCCAACCAGAAGGGGGGGGTGGGGAAGACGACGACCGCGATCAACATCGCCTCCGGCCTGGCCAAGTCGGGCAGGACGGCGCTGGTGATCGACGTCGACCCCCAGTGCAACGCCACCAGCGGGCTGGGCGTGGAGCCGGCGCAGAGGCACCCGCTGCTGGCCGGGAAGCCGCTGGCCGGGGAGGTGGCCGAGACGTCGCAGGAGGGGCTGTTCGTGCTGCCCGGCTCGCAGAGCCTGGCCGACGCCGACGCGCTGTCGGCCTCGAACCGCCAGCGGGCCTCGACGTTGCGGCAGCAGCTCCACGGCGAGCTGTGCCGGTTCGACTACATCCTGATCGACTGCCCGCCGTCGTTGGGGCAGTTGACGCGGGCGTCGCTGGGGGCCTCGGCCGAGCTGTACATCCCGATCCAGTGCGAGTACTTCGCGATGGAAGGGCTGTCGCAGATCATCGAGCTGGCCCGGCACGCCAAGGCGAAGGACAACCACAAGCTGGAGATCGGCGGGATCGTCCTGACGATGTACGACCCGGCGCTCGACCTCGCCAACGAGGTCGTCTCCGAGGTCCGTCAGTACTTCGACGAGACGGTCTTCGACTCGCTGATCCCCCGCGACGTCCACATCAGCGAGGCCCCCAGCCACGGGGTCAGCGTGCTGGACTACGCACCGAGGGCCCGGGGGGCCAGGGCCTACACGGAACTTGTCATGGAGGTCATCGACCGTGAATAAGCGACGCCTGGGACGTGGGCTCGAGGCCCTCTTGGGTCGGGAAGAAGGGGGTTTCGAGCCCGGGTCGCTGGAAGAGGCCGGCGGCGACCTGTTGCGCGTCGCCGTCGACCACGTCGACCCGAACCCGTATCAGCCGCGCCGGCACTTCCCCGCCGGGGAGCTCGCCTCGCTGGCCGACTCGATCCGCCTGCACGGCGTGATCCAGCCGATCCTGGTGCGCGCCGTCGGCGACCGCTACCAGCTCATCGCCGGCGAGCGTCGGCTCCGCGCCAGCATCGAGGCCCACGTCCACGACATCCCCGCCCGGGTGATGGACCTGGACGACCAGCGGGTCTTCGAGCTGGCGATGGTGGAGAACCTCCAGCGCGAGGATCTCAACGCCGTCGACAAGGCCGTCGCCTTCCGCGAGTACCTGTCGAAGTACGGCGGGACGCAGGAGGAGCTGGCCGGCCGCCTGGGGCTGGATCGCTCCACGGTGTCGAACCTGATCCGGCTGCTGGACCTCCCCGAGGACGTCCTGAACTCCGTCCGCGACGGGGAGATCACCCAGGGGCACGCCCGCGCCCTGCTGGGCCTCCCGGACGCGGAGAGCCAGGTCGCGGCCTGCCGGCGGGTGGTCGCCGAACGCCTCTCCGTCCGCCAGACCGAGGCCCTCGTCGCCACCGGCGTCCCCACCCCGGCGAAGTCCCGCGTCCGCAAGGATCCGGCCCACGCGTCGGTCAAGGCCCCCCACATCGTGGAACTGGAGCAGCACCTCCACCAGCGGTTCGGCACGGCCGTCGCCATCAAGGCGCGCGCCTCCGGGAAGGGCCAGGTCATCATCGACTACAACAGCCAGGAGGAGTTCGACCGGGTCTGCTCCCTGATCCGCGGGGGCTGATCGCCTTCCCGACGCCGGTGGGAGCCCCGCTTCCCATTCGCGGGCGACCCCGGCGTCAAACGAGAAACCCGGTAGCCGCCCCGATGGGCGCGAGGCCTTCCGCGAGGCCCGCGCCCCGGCCTTTTCCCCCGGGGAAACCGCCCCCTCGGCGGGGCGTCCCGACGGGCCCGACGTTCGGCGCGTGAATTGCGGTCCATTGGGCCGCCCGGCGGCTCGGCCCCGGCGGCGGCCGTCGCCTGCACGCGACGATCGTCGTCTCCTGCCATGTCAGGCCGTCGAGAGGGCGTGTCCCGGTGGACGGCGGACGATGATGAGGTGGAACAACTCGATGTCGCAACACCCGCATGATGGATCGGCGGACGAGGGATTGAGCGGGTCTTTGCTCCGCTTCATCGAGGACGGCCGGATACCGGAACTCCGCCAGACCCTCAGCGGCTTCAATCACCGCTGCCGCAACATGCTGAACAGCATGAACATGGGGTTCTACCTGACGCGACGCGCGGCGACCGGCCCGCTCCCCCCCCGCTGGGACGAGCTGTGCCGGACGTACCAGGAGATCGAGCGGTTGTTCGACCTGCTCCAGTCGATCTACCGGACGATGGAGCTGACGACGGCTCGGCGGCCCTTCCAGGCCGTGGTGGACGAACGGGGCCGCGGCTGGCGCGACTCCTTCGAGGCCGAGGGCGCGACCCTGGCGATCCGCCCCCCGGCGCGCGAGACCGCCGGGGAGTTCGACGCCACCCGGATCGCCGACGCGCTCGACGTCTTCATCGCCTGGCGCGCCTCGCGGCTGGGGCCGGGGGGCCGCGCCACGCTCACCTGGGGGACCACCCGGCGGCACCTGGAACTCTCCTGGAACGAGTCGCCCCCCTCCGCCGCGATCCCCCGGACGGGATCGCCGCGGGATCCCTTCGCGGCGCTGGCGTCGACGACGCGGGCGCTGTCCCTGCCCCTGCTGGCCAGGGTGGTCGCGGAGCATCGCGGCCGGCTCAGCTGGACCGCCGGCCCGGCCGCCGAGGCCCGCGTCCGATGGCCCCTGACCCAGGCCCACGCCGAGCCCGCGGCACCCCATCGCCCGGCCTCGCTGGCCCGCAGCCTGGGCTGACCGCCGGGCCGCCCTTGACCGCCGCGAGCCGCGACGCATACGATGCTTCTCGATCGGGGCGTGGCGCAGCCTGGCAGCGCGCCTGCTTTGGGAGCAGGAGGCCGTGGGTTCGAATCCCACCGCCCCGACTTCGAGGTTGACGAGGCCCCTCGCGACCTCCCGGGCCGCGCGCGGCCCTCGGCGTCTCGTCGCTGGCGACGAGGATGGGAAATGAACGAGCTGCCACGGGAGACGCGGGACGAGAGGCCGTCGGGCCTCCCGGCCGGCATCGGGCCGATCCTGGGCCGGGCGTGGGGGCGGCGCCACGCGGCGATCGCGGTCCTCACGACCGTCTGCATCGCCGGCTATCTGGCGTCGCGATACCTCCTCGGCGTGCCCGAGGACGCCGCGCGGTGGTGGCTGTGGGTCGCGCTGGCCTTCGGGGGCGGCCCGCTCGTCGTCGAGCTGGCGGCGCGGCTCCTCCGGCGCGAGTTCGGCTCGGACCTGCTGGCCGGCATCTCGATCGTCGCCGCGGTGCTGCTCGGCGAGTATCTCGCCGGGACGCTGGTGGTGTTGATGCTCTCCGGCGGCGAGGCGCTGGAGGCGCTCGCCGTCGCGCGGGCGTCGTCGGTGCTCGACGCGCTCGCCCGGCGCATGCCGTCGGTCGCGCATCGCAAGGGCGACGCGGGGATCGTCGACGTCGCGCTGGAGGAGATTCGGATCGGCGACGTGCTGGTGGTCCTGCCGCACGAGGCCTGCCCGGTCGACGGCGTCGTCGTCGAGGGCCGCGGCGGCATGGACGAGGCGTACCTCACCGGCGAGCCCTACCGCGTCTCCAAGTCGGTCGGCTCCGAGGTGCTCTCCGGCGCGATCAACGGCGAGGCGGCGCTCTCCGTCCGGGCGGTCCGCCTGCCGGTGGACTCTCGCTACGCCAGCATCATGCGCGTCATGCGCGAGTCGCGGCAGAGGCGACCTCGGCTGCGCAGGCTCGGCGACCAGCTCGGGGCGTTCTACACGCCGCTCGCCCTGGCGGTGGCGGCGGCGGCCTGGGCATTCAGCGGCGACCCGATCCGGTTCCTGGCCGTGCTGGTGATCGCCACGCCCTGTCCCCTGCTGATCGCCATCCCGGTGGCGATCATCGGCTCGATCTCGCTGGCCGCGAGGCATGGGATCGTCGTCCGCGACCCGGCGGCGCTGGAGCGGATCGGCGGCTGCCGGACCATGATCTTCGACAAGACGGGGACCCTCACCTACGGCAAGCCGACGCTGGTCGAGCGGCACGTCGCCCCGGCCTTCGACCCGCGCGAGGTCCTGCGGCTGGCGGCCTGCCTGGAACGCTACTCGAAGCACCCGCTCGCGATGGCGGTCGTCGGGGCGGCCGAGCGGGAGGGGTTGGACATCGTCCCCGCCGACAGCGTCCACGAGCCCCCCGGCGAGGGGCTGACGGGGTCCGTCGCCGGCCGATCGGTCCGGATCACCAGCTCCCCGCGCCTCCTGGCCGAGCAGCCCGACGCGCGAGCCGGCGTCCCGCCGTCGACGGGGGGCCTGGAGTGCGTCGTCCTGATCGACGGCCGGTACGCGGCGACGTATCGCTTCCGCGACGAGCCCCGCGCCGAGGGTGCCGCCTTCGTCGGCCACCTGGCGCCGATGCACGGCTTCGACCGGGTGATGCTCGTCTCCGGCGACCGCTCGTCGGAGGTCGAGTACCTGGGCCGTCGGGTCGGCATCACGGAGCTGCGCGCGGGGAAGAGCCCGGAGGAGAAGCTCGACATCGTCCGCGAGGAGACGGCCCGCCAGCCGACCCTCTACGTCGGCGACGGCGTCAACGACGCCCCGGCGATGATCGCCGCGACGGTCGGGGTGGCGATCGGCCAGCATAGCGAGGTCACGGCCGAGGCGGCCGAGGCCGTCATCATGGACGACATGCTGGGCAAGGTCGACGTCCTGCTGCACATCGGCCGCCGGATGCGCCGGATCGCCCTCCAGAGCGCGATCGGCGGCATGGCCCTGAGCGTGGCGGGCATGCTGCTGGCGGCCCTGGGCTACCTCCCGCCGGTGGCCGGCGCGGTCGCCCAGGAGGTCATCGACGTCGTCGCGGTCGCCAACGCCCTGCGCGCCTCCTGGTCGCGGGGGACGCTGGCGGATTACCAAGAACCATCCCCCGCCCCGCCATCCCCCGACGGCACTGGCGGGGGGGGGGGCGAAAGCGTTCTAATGGTACGTCGCCCGCGGCGGCGAGGCCCGCGGGACGTCCGAGGGCCGCCGCGTCGCGGGCGTCGGCCTCGCGCGCGAGCGGGGCCGCTCCTCTCCAGGCTGAAGGCGTAGTGACGTGACATCGGAAGCGGACGTCGCGAAGGTCCATGCCGCGCGGGCCGCGGCGGGGATGGTGCGGTCGGGGATGATCGTCGGGCTCGGCTCGGGCTCGACGGCGACGCTCATGGTCAGGCGGCTGGGGGAGCGGATCGCGGCGGAGAGGCTGGACTTCGTCGGCGTCCCCACCAGCGTCGCCACGGCGGAGCTGGCCCGCGAGGTGGGCATCCCCCTGCGCGACGTCGACGACGTGCGGCACGTCGACCTCAACATCGACGGCGCCGACGAAATCGACCCCGAATACCGCATGATCAAGGGGCGGGGCGGGGCGCTGCTGCGCGAGAAGATCGTCGCCTGCGTGGCCCATCGCCGCGTGACCATCGTCTCCCCGGAGAAGATCGTCCCCCGGCTCGGCTCCGACAGCCCGGTCCCGGTGGAGGTCTCGCGCCTGGGCTGGCGTCACGTCGAGCAACGGCTCGGGAAGCTCGGCGCGGAGACGTCGTTGCGGCGGACCCCCGAGGGGATGATGTTCATCACCGACGGCGGCAACGTCATCATCGACTGCCGCTTCCCCGCCCTGGCCGACCCCGAGACGCTCGAGGCGGGCCTCAAGTCGGTGGTCGGCGTCTTCGAAACCGGCCTGTTCCTGGGGCTTTGCGACGTCCTGATCGTCGGCCGCGCCGACGGCGCCGAGGAGATCGTCACCCACGCGCGACGCTGGACCGGCTGCGCCTGAGGCCCGCGAGGGGGACTTCCGACTTGTCGCCGGGCCCCCCGGACCCGATGATGAACCCCGTTCGGATGCGACAAGGACGGCGGGCGATCGGGAGCTGCGATGACGGACGACCAGGATTACGCGGCCGAATTGGATTTCGCCCTCGATCTGCTGGCCGAGACGGCCGGGCTCGCCCTGGGACGGGCGCGGGGGCTGAGGCCGATCGAGAAGGCGAACAAGAGCTACGTCACCGAGCTGGACCGGGATCTGGAGCGGCTGATCCGGTCCCGCGTCGCCGAGGCCTTCCCCGGCGACCGGATCACCGGCGAGGAATACGCCGCCGAGGGCGCCGAGGGGCCCCGACGATGGTCCATCGACCCCATCGACGGCACCGGCAACATCGTCCACGGCCTGCCGCTCTGGGCCATCAGCATCGGCCTGGTCGTCGCCGGCGTCCCGACCCTCGGCGCGATCGTCGTCCCCCCGCTGGGCGAGACCTACTGGGCCGTCAAGGGCCGCGGGGCCTGGCGCGACGGCGAGCGCCTCCAGGTCGCCGACGCCGACGGCTTCCACAAGCAGGACAACGTCTGCCTGGGCACCAACGCCATGCGCGCGATCGACCCGCGCAGCGTGCCCGGGAGGCTCCGCGACCTGGGCAGCGCCTGCTGCGAGCAGGTCTTCCTCGCCGCCGGCCGGCTCAAGGCGTGCGTCTTCCTGGGGGAGCAGGCCCACGACGTGGCCGCCGGCTCCGTGATCGCCTCGGAGGCCGGCTGCGCCTTCGGCACGCCGCGGGACGGCCGCATCACCCCGGCCGACTTCGTCGCCAGGACCCCCGTCCCCGTCCCCACGTTCCTCGCCTCCCCCCGGCGGCTCGACGCCCTCCTCAAGATGGCCCGGGAATATCCCGGGCCCAAACTCCCCTGAACCGACCTCTCCGACCGAAGGGAACGAACTCCGCGATGGGCTGCTGGGGCATCAAGAGCTACGACAACGACGACGCGCACGAGGCGCTCGACCGGGGCTTCGAACGCGTCCACGGCGAGGTCTACGACGACCTCATGGACGACCGCAACCCGCTGACCCTGGAACAGGTCCAGCGGAAGCTGGCGAGCCCCGAGACGCTCGCCGCGGCGCTCGACCTCTTCCTGGACGAGGCGGGGTCGGATCGCGGGCTGTGGGACGACCTGGACCGCCTGGGCTACGCCGGGATCGTGGTCCGTCACGCCGAACTCGACGTCCCCATCCCGGCGGAGGCCATGGCTTCCGCCATCCAGTTCCTCGAGGCCGAGGACATGGACTGGGGCGAGGACGCCACCAAGCGCGGCCTCCGTCGCGAGAAGGAACTCGCGCTGCTCCGCCGCTCGGCGGCCGGCTGACGCGCGACTGAGCGACGACGCGGGGGAATTCAACCCCCCCTCCCCCGCGTGGTGCTCCGTCGAAAGCCCCGGGGATGGGCGGCCAGCATCATCTGTCCCCTCTCCCGCCGGGAGAGGGCGGCCGCGTCAGCGGCGGGTGAGGGTCATCGCGCTCCGGGAATAGCACCGGTCGCGCGGACCCTGAACCTTCGCGATCTCCGAAACCCGACGACCCTCACCCGGCCCTCCGGGCCACCCTCTCCCGGGGGAAGAGGGGACGGGGACGCACGCCGCAACTTGCCGAACTCCGACAGGAGGGGCGGGAGGAGACCACGCTCGCCAAGGGGCCCGACAGCCCCCGCTCGCGGCCATTTCCTTGCCGCCGCGAGGAGGGAGCCGCCCGGCTCAGTGCTTGTGGTGGAAGCCGCGACGGCGCTGGGCGCTGTAGCGTTGGAGCGCGTCCTCGATGACGTGCTTGCTGGTCTCGGCGGGCTGGATCTCGTCGACCTCCACGGACTTCCCTTCCAGGTACTTGTAGTCCTGGAAGAAGCGGCGGAGCATCATCAGCCGGTGGGGGGGGAGGTCGGCGGCGTCGCGGAAGCCGTTGTATTCCGGGTCGCCCACGGCCACAGCGAGGATCTTGTGGTCCTTCTTGCCGGCGTCGACCATCGTCATCAGCCCGATGGCGCGAGCCGTGACCAGGGTCATCGGCGCCACGGCCTCCTGGCAGAGCACCAGGACGTCCAGCGGGTCGTCGTCCTCGGCGTAGGTCTGGGGGATGAACCCGTAGTTCGCCGGGTAGTACACGGCGGAGTAGAGCACCCGGTCCATGCGCAGGAGGCCGGTCTCCTTGTCCAGCTCGTACTTGACGCTCGATCCCATCGGGATCTCGATCAGGGCGTTGAACTCCAGCGGCAGGTGCTCGCCGGGGGTCACGTCGTGCCAGGGGTGCATCATCTTGGGACGGATCCGGGTGGAGGCGTGGGTTGGGTAGGGATGGCACGGGGCGCGGGGCCGGCCGGCCTGTCGGTCGGCGGCCCCGCCGGGATGGTCGGGTCAGCGGTCCTCGGCCGGCGGCTCGACCTGGAGCCTGGGGGCGAACGCGTCGTCCTCGGGGAGATAGCCCAGGATCTCGGCGGCGACGGTGAGATCCCACCGCCCCCCCTGGTTCCGCGAGACGCCGTTGACGACCAGGAAGACGCGGTCCTCGATCGAGGCCTCCACGGCGGCGTCGAACAGGCGGACGAGGTCGCCGTTGGAGAGCCACTGCCGCCGGCTCCAGTCGTCGTCCGGCAGGGTGTCGGGGCGGTTCGGCCCGTCCTGGACGTGCCCCAGGCGCAGGGCGACGAACGTGACGTCGAACGCGTGGGCCATGCTCTTGCCGAACCGCTCCCCGGCCAGCTTGAGCGTCCCGTAGGCGCCCGAGGGGTTCGGGGGGGCGTCGCCCCGGATGACCTCCGGGGGATCCTCGCGGTGGCCCCCCATGACGTGGACCGAGCTGGCGTAGACGACCCGCTCCACCCCGGCGAGGGCGGCGGCGTTCAGCACGTTGGCCAGGGCGTCCAGGTTCGGCCCCTGCAACGCGGCCGGCGAGGCGTGCTCGTCGCGGTCGGCGGCCAGGTGGACGACCGTGTCGACGCCGTGGAAGTGGGTGATCCAGTCCTCGTCGAATTCGGACAGGTCCGCCTGGAAGACCTCGGCGTCGTCCTCCCCGGGCGCGACGTCCAGCAGGATCAGGTCGTAGACGTCCTCCCACGCGGCGCGGAGCTTCCGGCCGATGTTCCCGCAGGCCCCGGTGATCAGGACGGTCCGCGAGTCGTCGTCCTCGTCGAAGTCGTCGAACTCGTCGTCGAGGAGGTCGAGCGTGGCGGCCTCGTCGTCGTCCCCCTCGTCGATCAGGTCGCCGGGGTCGATGACCGGGAGGTCGTCCACGGGCGGGGGCGGGGCCTCGGACGGCGAGCCCTCGTCCTCGGGGAGGTCGTCTTCCGCCGGGTCTCGGGTCGGGTCGGGCTGCATGGGTCCTGGTCCTCGTCGCGCCCCTCGCCGGCCCCCCACCGTCGGGGCGCGTCGCGAGGCCGTGGGCAAAGCCCTAATCTATCATCTTCCCCGGCCTTCCGCACCCGACCGCCCGGAAACCTGGGAGGGGCGAGACGCGACGGGCGACGCGTTCGGGCCGTGCCGAGCGGCGCGACGGCGAGGGGTCCGGGGACGAGCGGGATCATCCCCGGGATAATTCCCGGATTCCTGAAATTCGGGCCCGACCGCCGCGGATCATCGTGGGGAAGGGTAGGCACCGTTCCTTGGCAATGCGGACGCGGTGAAAGTCTCCGGCGATCCCCATCGCGGGCGGCCGGCGAGCCCATCGAGTATGAACCGCGCGTCGCTCCCCGCCGAGCGAGGGCCGTCGGGGCTCGCGCCACGACCGGGCTCGCGAGGGGAGTGGCGACGGACGTCGGACGGTCGAGGGGCGGGGATGGCGGCGATTCACGGCCCGTGGTCGTCTCCGTCGCCCCCGGCGAGTCGCGAGGATTCACTTCGAATACGACGAACGAAGCCAACGGTATTTCGGCGCAACTCATGGTGCCTTTGGTGGATGAGTGGTTTTGGCCGTGGCGAGGCGCGCGCGAACGAAGCCAACGCGGGGAACATCCCATGCCCGTCGCTCCCCGGGCGAGGCCCGGCGTCCCCTTCCGGCCTCGGTGGTCAAACGTTATCTTCGCAGGGGACGAGGCGTGGGCGGTCGGCGGGAATCCCGGGGCCCCGGGCCAATAACGGCGGGCGGCGATCGAAAGGCATGTCGAGGAGGGCATTCGACCATGTCATACGGCGGAACCAGCGATCCCACGGGCGTCCAGGTGACGTTCCTGGACCAGACCGGGGCCAAGTCGGTGAAGGCGGTGATCGCGTTCACCGTCCCCGTCAGCCGGATCATCCCGAACATCATCACCAAGATGAACTTGCCGGCGACCAGCCCGGACGGCCAGCCCATGAGCTACGCCCTCGACCATAAGGAGGGGGGGCGGCGCCTGCTGGAGAACTGGACGCTCGTGGACGCCAGCGTCCGCGACGGCGACCACCTGATCGTCTATCCCGAGGTCGTCGCCGGCTGACCGCGCCAGGGAGCTGCCCCCATGCACGACTCGCCACGACTGCGACGGCTCCGCAACGACCTGGCGGCCCTGGAGCGGCTGAAGGCCGAGAGCAGCGTCTTCGACTTCCGCGCCCAGGGAGATCCCCCCACCCTCTACCGCGTCCGGTTCAAGGGCCGGGGGCTCGACCGCGAGGGGGGCCGCGTGCGGCCGCGGACGACGCACGAGGTGGAGATCAAGCTCGGCTCGTCCTATCCCCGGTCGATGCCCGAGATCCGCTGGCTGTCGCCGATCCACCACCCCAACATCTCGGAGATCGGCATGGTCTGCCTGGGTGGGTACGGGACGCACTGGGTCCCCAGCGTGCAGCTCGACGAGCTGTGCACGATGCTCTGGGACATGGCCCGATACCACAATTACGACGTCCGCAGCCCGTACAACCGCGACGCCGCGCTCTGGGCCGGCAACCAGGCCGCCATCCCGTTCCCCACCGACCCCAGGCCGATCCGCGACCTGCGCGAGTCCCAGGGCCGGGTCGTCGCCGCCCCGCCCCAGCCCGCCGCCCCCCGGCCGGCCCGCGGCGCGTTCGCCTCGGCCGCCGTCGACCGCGTCTGGCGCCTCCTCGACCGTCGCGAACGCCCCGCCGAGGCCCCCCCCCCGGGCGACGACGAGGTGCTGATCCTGGAGGACCCCCCCGCCCCCCGCGCCGACGGCGGGATCCTGTTCATCGAGTGATCGGAACGGCCACCTCATGACCAACATCCCCGACGACGCCGAGCCCCCCCTCCGGATCGACGACGACGACCGCTACGGCCGCCTCCGCCTCATCTCCTGGTGGCGGCAGGAACGGCTGGCCGCCGCGAGGGTGCTGGTGGTCGGCGCCGGGGCGCTGGGGAACGAGGTCCTCAAGAACCTCGCCCTGGTCGGCGTCGGGACGACCTACGTGATCGACCTGGACGTCGTCGAGCCGTCGAACCTCTCGCGCTCGGTCCTGTTCCGGCCCGAGGACGGCGGCCGTCCCAAGGCCGAGGTCGCCGCCCGTCGCGCCGCCGAGCTGAACCCCGAGGTCGCCTTCGTCCCGATCCGCGGCGACGTGCTGAACGACGTCGGCCTGGGGCTGTTCGCCCACGTCGACCTCGTGATCGGCTGCCTGGACAACCGCGAGGCCCGGCTCTGGGTCAACCGCCAGTGCTGGAAGGTCGGCCGGCCGTGGATCGACGCCGGCATCCAGGAGATCCAGGGGGTCGTGAAGGTCTTCACCCCCCCGGCGTCGGCCTGCTACGAATGCACGATGACCGAGCGGGACTATCAGCTTTTGAACCTCCGCTACTCCTGCCCGCTGCTGAGGCGGGACGAGATCCTGGCCGGGAAGGTCCCCACCGCGCCGACGATCGCCTCGATCATGGCGGCGCTCCAGGTGCAGGAGGCGCTCAAGCTGCTGCACGGGATGGCCGTTGAGGGGGGGACGGCGATGGTCTTCAACGGCGTGGGGAACCAGTTCTACACGACCCGGCTCCCCTTCCGCGAGGACTGCCTCAGCCACGAGACCTACCCCATGCCCGTCGAGCTGCCGCTGGGACGGTCGGCGACCGTCGCCGAGCTGTTCGACGCCGCGGCGGGCGCGGGGCTGTCGCGGCCGATGTCGCTGGGGCTGGACCGGGAGCTGGTGGAGGCCGTCGAGTGCCCCCGCTGCGGCGCCCGGCGGGAGGTCATGCGGCCCCGGACGGCCGTCCGCCAGTCCGAGGCCGATTGCCGGGAATGCCGCGAGCCGGCCCGGCCGATCGTCCAGAGCGCCATCGAGGAGGGCTCGGCGCTGGCGTCCCGGACGCTGGCGGAGGTGGGGGTCCCGCCGTTCGACGTGGTCCGGGTCGACGGCGGCGGCGAGTCGGGCTTCTTCCTGCTGGCCGGCGACCGCGACGGCCTGGACTCCGCGTGGAGGGGCCCCCGTTGAGCGGCGACGAGATCGTCTTCGGCGAGGTCCGGTTCCGCGAGCCGGCGCGGGTGACGCGCCCGGATCGCGACCCCCGGTTCGCCTGCGTCGCCTGCCAGGCGCCCGGGCCGGACGACCTGCCGATCTTCCTCGACGCCGCCCCCGCCGACGCCGTCGAGCGGCACGCGCTGTCCGACACCACGGTGGAACTCGGCGGCGTGCTGCTGGGCAAGGAGTGCGTCGACCCGGCGACCGGCCTCCCTTTCGTCTGGATCACCCAGGCGCTGGAGGCCAGGCACTACGCCAACACCCAGGCCAGCTTCACCTACACGCACGACTCCTGGGAGGAGATCACCCGCGAGCGCGACCGCCGGTTCCCCGACCTGGACGTCGTCGGCTGGTACCACACCCACCCCGGCTTCGGGATATTCCTGTCGCATCACGACCTGTTCATTCACCAGAATTTCTTCTCGCAGCCCCTCCAGACGGCCTACGTCGTCGACCCGATCCAGGGGACGCGCGGGTTCTTCCGCTGGGCGGACGGCCGGATGGCCCAGGTCGGCGGGTTCCACCTGTGCGCCGGGCGCGGGGAGCGGACGACGCTGGCGCGGCTGGCCGATCAACTGGAAGCCCTCCCCGACTCCCCGGCCCCGAGCGGGGGCGGGGCCCTGTCACCTCGGCTTGAGGCGGAGCTGATCAAGATGCTGAATCGACCCGCCCCCCCGCCCCGCCCCGCCGGCGACGGCCTGGCGCTGGCCGCGCTGCTGGGCTTCCTCGGCTCGTTGGCCCTGGCGATGCTCGCGGCGCTGGCCTTCTGGCTCGTCCGCGTCGACGCCCGCGCGGCCGCGCAGGCCGACACGCTGGCCGCGCTGCGGCGCGAGGTCGAGGAGGCCGCCACGGGCCGCAAGCTGGCGGTCGACATCCTGCTGGAGAAGGTCGGCGGCGAGACGCCCGAGCTGTTCGTCGAGCGCTACGACAAGCTCGCCCGCGCCCGAGACGAGGCCCGGAAGCAGGCCGAGGCGGGGCGGGCCGCGGTGGAGACGCTGGGGCTCCGCGTCCAGGAGCTGGAGGAGGCCGCCGAGGGGCTCCGGGGCGAGCTGGCGGACGCCCGGAAGACGCTGAAGGTCCACGAGGCCGACGCCAAGGCCGCCCCCAAGCTCCGCGAGCGCCTCGCCGAGCTGGAGCGGGTGGAGGCCGATCGGCTCGCCGAGATCCGCGACCAACGCGCCATCCTGGAGACGGCCGAGGGGGAGAAGGCCGAGTCGACTTATCGAGCCCTGAACGCCTACAAGACGGCGGCCTACGCGGGGGGCCTGGTCAGCCTGGTCCTCGGGGTCGCGACGGTCTTCCTCCTCGTCCGGGCGACGCCGGCCGGCGGGGCCGACGGCGGCTGAGCCGCCCCGCCGGGATCACGGGGCGACCAGGGCCGCGGCCTCGGCGATCAGGGCGTTGAGCGAAGGCTCGCGCGAGCGCCGCTCGTCACGCCAGGAGGAGGCCTCGGCGAGCCAGCGCGCGGCCTCCTCCCGCCGGCCCGTCCGAGCCAGGGCCAGCGCCAGGACGGCCATGTCGTAGCCGTTCCAGGCGGCGTCCAGCTCCATCGACCGCCGGGCCGCGGCGAGCGCGGCCTCGTCGTCGCCAAGGCGGCAGAGGGCCAGGGCGAGGGTGTTCCAGTAGGCCGGGTCGCCGGGCTCGGCCTCGGCCGCGGCGCGGGCCAGCTCGGCCCCCTCCTCCAGGTCGCCCGGCTCCGGGTCGGGCCGGGTGGCCAGCAGCCAGGCCAGGTCGTTGCCGCAGTCCAGCCGGCGTCGGCGGGCGGCGGGCGGCTCGGGCCCGCGCTCCGCCATGACGGCCAGCAGGTCGTAGGCGTGCCGGCGGGCCTCGGCGGCCGAGGCGTAATCCCCGGCCAGTCGCGAGGCCTGGGCCAGCTCGACGTAGCGCCCGGCCAGCCTCCCTTCCGGCGTGGACGCCGTCGGGTCGTCGCCCGCCTCGTCGGGCGTCGCCACGCCCTCGTCGCCCCCGATTCCCCAGGCGCCCGAGGGGATCCGGGCGCGGTCCATGGTGGCCGAGGCCAGCGCGCCGGCCAGGGCCATGTACAGCGCGTTGGGGAACGCGTTCATGAGGCAGTCCATCAGGTACATGCCCAGCAGGGTCGAGACCGCCGCCATCGCGCCGATGTCCGGCTCGGTCCATCGCCGCGGCGGGTACCGCGCCACGAACGCGAACGCGGGCCCGACGAACGCCAGCGTGAGCGACAGGAGCCCCACGACCCCGTTGCTGCCCATGACGATGACCCAGTAGCCGTCGGTGACTGTCAGGTCGCGGCCTCCGACGTCGTACACGCGGGCGCGGCCCCAGCCGCCCCACCCGAAGACCGGCCTCAGGAGCGCCTTCTCCATCAGGAGGTCTTCGTTCGCCAGCCGGAACGCCAGCGACCTCGATCGGTCGTCGTCGAAGTTCTCGCTCAAAAACGCGATCAGGCCCTCGTATTCCCAGGCGTCGACCACCCGGACGGTCGGGTAGAGGATCCCCAGGGAGATCCAGAGCAGCATGATCAGCCGGGTCTTGAGGCGGGTCGACAGCCAGAGGACCGCCAGCCCCATCGCCAGCAGCGCCAGGGCGCCGCTGGAGCGGCAGAGGAGCGTCGAGATCACCAGGATCGGCAGCAGGAGCGTGGTGAAGGGGAGCCCGGCCAGCCAGGGCACGGCGCGGCAGCGGGCCAGCCACAGCCCGAGCAGCGAACTGCCCGACATCCAGAAGCCCAGCTCCAGGCCCCGATAGAAGAATCCGCGCGGCCGATACCCGCCGAGGCGGACGTCGCTGTAGAGGTTGAGGCCGTAGATCTTCGAGGCGACGAAGGCGCCGAGGACCGACTCCGGCAGGCAGATCGGGACATACACCAACCCCCCGACCACGACCGCGATCGCCGCGGCGCGGATGTCCCTCGCGTTCTCGAAATGCAGCCGACCGATCAGGTACGGGATGCCCCAGAGCGTGAGGTTCATGTTCACGCTGGACAGGCCGTCGTAGACGCCCAGCCCGTTGCGGACCGACGAGGCGAACACCCCCCCGATGAAGCAGGCCATGGGGAGGTCGACCCAGCCCGGTCGGAGCCGGGCGATCCGGTCGGGAGTGAAGATCAGCGTGGCCAGCATGATCCCGTAGCCGAACGCCGAGGTCTTCGTGTAGTCCGGCAGACCGGCCAGCGAGACGCCACCCGGCGGCAGGAACAGCCAGGCCCCCACCACCCCCACCAGGACGGCCTGCCGGCGGGGGAGGAAGGCGAAGAGGACCAGGCAGACCGGGATCCAGCCGATCAGCGCGATGGGGATCAGGATCGGCACGGGCGCTGCAACCTCGTCGCGGAGACGTTCGCGGGCGCGGATCGCGACGCCCAAGCGACGCGGCCGGCCCGACTCAAGCGTAGTACGCCCCCCGTGATTTGAAAAGGCGCCGGGCCGGCGCACCATGGCCCGGTCGTTGCAATCCGCCTGATCCGGGTGATCCCGACGATCGACGATGTCGGCCTGGGCCGCAAAGGCCCGACTCCTTGGTCCGGATTGTAACTTTGCTATGATGATGAGTCGGCGGCCCCGCGCATGATGCCTAGGTGGTTCACCGGGGCGCCGTCGAGCAACCATTGAGGGGAACTAAGATGCGCTCCCGCGGCATTCGGCCGGCGCTACTGGCGGCGGCCCTCGTGGCGATCGGCGCCGGGCGCGAGGCCTCGGCGTACGACGTCTGGGTCGAGACGGTCGACTGGATCCCCACTTCGAGCGTCGTGGGCGCCCCGCTGCTCCCCACCGCGACGGTCGTCTCCCCCGCCTACGTCTCGCCGACCGTCTACGCGACGACCTACGTCGACGAACCGATCCTGGCGCCGACCAGCTACGTCGCCACCAGCGGCTACGTCGTCCCGACCTACTACGAGACCCGCTTCCGACGCAGCCTGTTCGGCCGCCGCCTGATCCCGACCGGGACCCGGGCGGTCTACGCGACCAGCTACTTCCCGACCACCCTGTACTACCCGTCGGCCTACGTCCTGCCGACGTCCTACGCCGCGCCGACGGTCATCGACCGCGGGGTCGTGGCGACGGCCTACCTGGCGCCGACGGGGGCCTGCTGCGGCGACGCCGTGCTCGCCCCGACGTCCACGGCGCGGGTCGTCCCCGCCGAGCCGGCCCCGGCCCCTCGCCGCGTCGAGCAGCCCTCCCGCCCCGCCCCCCGGGCCCAGGCCGACGACTACCGCGACGACGACGCCCCGGCCCTCTCCTCCGAGGTCGAGGACGTGCCGTCCCCGTCCCCGGCCCCGCGGACGACCCCGGCCCCCCCGGTGCGGTCGACCCCGAACCCCGCGGCGACGCCGCCGGCCGCGGCCGACCCGAGCCCGCCGTCGCCCCAGCCGGTCGAGCGCGAGAAGTCGACGGCCCGCCCCGAGGAGCCGGCCCCGGCCCCCGCCCCGGCGGCCTCGCCCAGGGTCGACGACGCGCCTCCCCCCGACCTGCCGGACGACGACTTCCTCCCCGTCCCCGCCCCCGCCGACGGCCTGGGGATGGCCACTCGCCGCGAGGTCCGCAGGCCCTCGACCTATGACGCCGTCGACCGCGCCCGCCGCAACATCCTCTTCGGCCGGGTCCGCGAGCGCGACACCGGCGAGGCGGAGGAGGGCGTGCGCGTCACGCTCACCAGCCGCGGCGGAGCCTACGAGGACCGCGCCGCCATGTCCGACGCCTTCGGCCGCTTCGCCGTCCGCGTCCCGGACGGCGACTGGACCGTCCGCGTCGCCATGCCCAGCGGCCGGGTCTACGCCGTCAGCGAGATCACCGTCAGCAACGGGCTCATCGTCGACTCCGAGGGCCGGGACGTCCCCAGCCTGACGATCACCCGATGAGCCGAGCGACCCCGACCGGCCGACGACCCCGCGCGGGCGTCGGCCACACCTCGACCCCGGGAGCCAAGCCGATGGCCGAAGACATCCACGCCGAACCCGTGCTCCTGTGCAGCGCCGCCAACGAGATCGAGGCGACCCTGATCGTCAACCTGCTGACCGATGGCGGCATCCCCGCCCACACCGACGCCACCCAGGCCAGCGGCGTCTTCGGCGGCCTCCCCTTCGAGTCCGGGCACGGCGTCTACATCCAGCCCCAGCACGCCCGGCAGGCCCTGGCCATCCTCTCCCAGTATCCCCAGTTCGAGGAACTGAAGAACGTCCACGCCCCGACCAGCGACTGATCCCGGCCCCCTCCGGCCCCTCCGCGTCGGGCTGGTCGTCAGCTACTTCCACCCCTTCGCCAGCGGAGCCGAGAAGCAGGCCCTGGCGCAGGGGGTGGAGTTGGCGCGCCGGGGTCATTCCGTCCGCGTCCTCACGCGGGCCGTCCCCGGCTACTCGATCCGCGACGAGGAATATCGCGGCGTGCAGATCCATCGCTGGATCCGGCCGATCGAGCGCGGGCCCCTCTTCGGCCTCTCGTTCGTCGCCAGCGCCGTCCGCGCCCTGCGGCGGCTCCGCGGCGAGCTGGACGTCGTCCACGCTCACCAGGCGCTTTGGGAAGCCGTGGCGACCGGCGCCGCCCGGGGCTCGCTTCGCGGGATCCCGACGCTCGTCCAGCCGGCCAGCTCGGGATACTACGGCGAGGCCCAGGAACTCTCGCGGACGCGCGGCGCCCCCCTGCTCCGCCGCCTGATCCTCCGCAACTCGCGATTCGCCGCGATCTCCGAGGACATCGCCCGCGAATGGCTCGACCTCGGCGTGCCGCCCGACCGCCTGACCCGCTCGGCCAGCGGCGTCGACACCGACGTCTTCCATCCTGGCCCCAGCGCCGTCGAGGGCGACCTGCTCCCGCGTCCTCGGGTCGTCTTCACCGGCCGCCTGCACCCGCAGAAGAACCTGCCGCTGTTGCTGGACGCCTGGGTGGAGGTCGCGCGAAAGTCGCCCGCGAACCTGGTCCTTGTGGGGCCGGGGAGCGACCGCGAGGCGCTGATGGGGCAGGCCCGGTCGCTCGGAATCGCGGATCGGGTCCAGTTTGTCGGCGCGGTGCCGAGCCCCGCCGAACACCTCCGCGCCGCCGACGTCTTCGTCCTCCCCAGCGTGGCCGAGGGTATGAGCAACTCGCTGCTGGAAGCGATGGCGACGGCCCTCCCCTGCGTCGTCTCGGGGATCGGCGGCAACACCGACCTGATCGCCCCCGGCGCCACCGGAGTGCTCGTCCCCGATGCGACCCCCGACGCCTGGACGTCCGCCCTCCTCTCCCTCCTGGACGACCCCGACGGGGCCCGCCGCCTGGGCCGGAACGCCCTCGCCCGCGTCGAGGCCGAATACTCCATCCGGGCCGTGGTCGACCGCTACCTCGCCGTCTACCGCGAGCTGATCGCGGGCGAGCGCGCGGCGAACTCGGCGGCTCGCCCTGGCTGACGGCTCACTCGAAGGAGCCCGGCGATACGAGCTGGCGGCCCAGCTCGGGGGGCAGATCGACGTCGAGTCGGGACCATCGCCCCGTCCGCACGTCGTATCGATGGAACTGATCGCCGTGCTTCAGGATCATCTCGACGTTGGACGAGACGCGGGCCTGGGGCTCGGCACCCTCTGGCAATTCCAGGACGTCCCAGCGCCTGGCCAGTTGGCTGTAGTTGTAGAGCCGCCTGCCGATGGCGTAGGAAACCATGCTCGAGTTGACGACGGGCGTGGCCGACCGGGTCGGCTCGCTCAACTCCTGGACCGACCAGCCGGACTCGTTGTAGACGGCGATCCGCTCGACCCGGTCTCCCTTGAGCATCAAGGCCTGGAACGGCCCCACGTTGATGGGGACGACCTCGATCGGCGGGCTCCCTTCCGCCGCGAGCCGGACGGATCGCCGGTCGCTCTCGCCGACCTTCAACGCCTTGATGTCGGTCGGCCCGGCCGGGCGGCCCGGCTTGCCCCCCGGCGCGGGCTGGGGGTCCGAGACATAGTCGGCGAACACGAAGGCCGTCGCGACATGGCCGTCCTCAAGCGACACCACCATGGGGCCGTTCCTCTCGGCGAGGTAGACCGCCTGGGCTGGCGGCCCGGAGGATCCTGCCGTCCGGGCCTCGTCGCGCGGCTCCGACGTCGTCGACTTCACGAGCGTCGCCCCGGGGCGCGACGCGGCGATCCTCGCTTCGAGGTCGTCGATCTTCTTGCGGACTACTTCCACGTCCTTCTCCATGCTCTCGATCTCGGCATGGAGGAACTGCTCCTGATACCGTTTGGTGTTCAGCGCCTTTTCCGTCTTGGCGAGGTGCGTCCGGAGGTTCCCCGCCAACGTCTCGTCCGACTCCCTCGGCGAAGCGGCCTGCTTGGGCGGGGTCGGGTCGACCTTCGGCGTGGCGTCGATTGGATCGGGTCCGGCCTGCTGGAGCGCGTAGCCGCTCGCGCCGCCGAGGGTCAGCATGGTTCCGAGGGCGACGGCGGCGAGCTTGGTTTTCGGGATGAGCATGGTTCGCATCACTCCATCGGCGAGGGCGACGGCCCCGGCGGCGGCCAGGGTCGAGGCGGAGTTGGGGACGGACGCCAGGGACGATCGGAGGGTCGCTTCGAGGAGGGTGGTCGGCAGGGGCTCGGCGATGGGGAGGATCGCGGGGGCGTCGGCGGCGGAGAGGCCCCGGCGCTCCAGGCGGTCGCGGAGCCTGGCCCTCGCCCGCGACAGGCGGCTGCGAACCGTCCCCACCGGCAGGCGGAGGCGGTCGGCGGCCTGGTCGTGGGTCAGCCCTTCCAGGTGGCATAGGATCACCGGGTCGCGGAACCGCGCCGGCAGCCGGCCGAGTTCGGCGTCGACGACGGCCCGCAGTTCGTCGCGGTCGGCGTCGCGGGATGGCGGGGCGTCGGCGGAAGGCTCGGCCTCCAGCCGGACGCCCTCGCGGACGAACCGCCGGGCCGAGTCCGCCCGCGCCCGCGTGGCCACCCTTCGAGCGACGCCGTGGAGCCAGGGCCCCACCAGGGCGGAGCCCCGGATCGTCGCCGCGCGACGGGCGAGGATCAGGAAGGTCGCCTGGAAGGCGTCCTCCACGTCGCGGTCGTCGCGGAGCGTCCGCCGGCAGACGCCCAGGACCATCGGCCCGTGGCGATGCACGAGCGCGGCGAAGGCCGCCTCGTCGCGACCGTCTCGGAACCGCTCCAGCAGGCGGGCGTCGTCGTCGCCGACGGCCGCGCCCCATCGGAACAGGCGGTCGATCGCGGCTATCTCGGTCGATCTCCCCACGGTCCCCTCCTCGCGACGTCTCCGATCATGCCTTCCCTGATTGTGCGTCCCGGCGGCCTTGCAATCCCGGAATCCCGGAAACTCCCTCTGTCCCGACCCGGCCCGTCCTCGGGACTGTGGTCATCGGCATGCGCTTCGCTCGCGAGGGATGGGCGTCCCCTCAAGGTTGGGGTAGGCGCGCCGGTCGGTAAAATCGTTGTGTTCGTCATGATGCGAGGGCGTTATTTCACTTCGGCTCAAGCGGCGTCTCCTACAATATTGGTTAGGAGACATGGACGCGGCGCCGCGGTCGGCGTCGGTCCTCCCTCGGTGGCCGCCCCGAGTGACTCGGGGCGTGGATTGGGACGAGACCAGCCATGATCGGGCGTCTGAATGCCCCCATCATCCTCGCGCACGGCCTGTTCGGGTTCTCGCGGATCGGGTTCGGCCCGCTGACGCTGACCTCGTACTTCCGGGGCATCCCCCAGGTGCTCCGCGACGCCGGGAATCGGGTGCTGACCACGCGCGTCCATCCGACGGCGTCGGTCGAGTTCCGCGCCGTGCGGCTGGGCTTCCGCATCGACACGTACTTCCCGGACGAGCCGGTCCATATCATCGCCCACAGCATGGGGGGCCTGGACGCGCGGCGGCTGCTGGCGGTCCCCGGCTGGCGTGATCGCATCCTCAGCCTCACGACGATCGCCACGCCCCACGCGGGCTCGATCCTCGCCGACTTCGCCAAGCTGAAGGTCGGGAGGATCTACCGGCTGCTGGAGGCGATGAGGATCGACTATCGCGGCTTCCTGGACGTGACCCGCCTGGCCTCGCGTCGGTTCAACCGGACGCATGGGCGGATCGACGACGTCCCCTGCTTCAGCATCGCCGGCGACCCCGAGCCGGGCGACGTCTCGTGGCCGCTCAGGCGGCTGCACGAGGCGCTCGCCGAGATGGAGGGCGCCAACGACGGCCTCGTCCCGGCGGCGTCCGCCACCGCCTTCGGCACTCCCCTCGACCCCTGGCCGCTCGACCACCTCCACCAGATGAACTGGCTGACCCACGCGCGGGGCCGGTCGACCCCGCTGTACGTCCCCGCCTTCTACGCCCGGATCATCGACAACCTCGTCGCCCACGGCTTCGGCGCCATCGACGAAGAGGCCCCGACCCCCGCCGTCAGCCTCGCCCGCTGAACGCGAGGGCCGAAAACGAAAGCCCCCCGGCCAGGGACCGGGGGGCTTCTCCGAGACTTCAAGCTCGCGCGATCCGGCCCGACTCAGCCCAGTCGCGAGCGCCAGAAGCCCAGCGCCGAGGAGGCCCGCGGCTTCGTCGCGGTGGCGTCGGCGAATGCGCCGGCGAGCGCGACGGCGTCGACGCCGGGCGCCGTCGCGGTCGACGCGGTGGCCGGCGGCGGGATGGTCATCGACCGCGCACCCGCCGCGTCGGGAGCGGAGGCGATCGCGGAGGCGGCGGCGCCGGAGGCGTCCAGGACGTGGACGCCGGTGGAGGAGGCGTCGAGCTGGGGGTTGCCCAGGAACATGAACTGGTAGTAGTGCTTGCCGGCCGTCAGCGGCGGGGTGACGAAGGTCGCCGTGGTGACGCCGTTGACCGTCCTGACCTCGGGGTAGCCGATCGGCTGGCCGCCGTCCTTCACGACGATGCCGCCGGACATGTCGTCGAGGCCGCCCTGCGCCGTCAGGGTGATGGTCAGCGTCGCCCGCGAGCCTGGCGCGGCGGTCGTCGGGACGCTCGCCGCGAGGGTCGTCTTGCCGCGCACGACCACCTGTCTCGTGCTCGCCGAGGCGACGCCGAACGTCGGGTTGGAATAGGTCGCCGTGACGACGTAGCTCCCGACCGGCATGCGCTCGCTGGGGATCCCGAAGATGCCGATCCCGTTATTCGGCGTGCCGGAGAAGGTCTCCACGGCATTGGCCGAGCCCTCGCGCCGGACGGCGACGGTCATCGTCCCGCCGGTGATCGGCCCGACCCCCGGCGCGGCGGAGGTGGCGACGGCGCGGACGTCCAGCGGGTCGCCGACCCGCCGCGGGTTGGTGCTCGTCGAGACCTTGACCGTCATCCCGGAGGTGACGTTCAGCGTGGTGATGGGGGAGGCCTGGTAGTTCCCGGCCAGGTCGGTGAAGACCGCGCGGTACTGTCGCCCCTGCATCGCCGCGGAAGGCGTGAAGGTGTACGACGCCGAGTTCGCTCCGATGACGTTGATCCAGTATTGCTCGGCGGTCCCCACCCGGTCGCGATACTGCCACTGAACGTGCCGGGGGATCACGGTGGTCGCCGCGGCCGTGAGCGTGGTCGGCAAGCCCGCGTCGACGGAGACCCCCGCCGGCGGGGTCGCCATCGCGGCCTCTCCGCCCGTCGTCGACCCGCCCGCCGCGGCCGTCCCCGCCCCCTGGGTCGGCGCCGAGGCGGTCGCGGAGGAGGAGGCGGCGCCGGTGGCGTCCAGGACGTAGACGCCGGTGGAGGAGGCGTCGATCTGGGGGTTGCCCAGGAACATGAACTGGTAGTAGTGCTTGCCGGCCGCCAGCGGCGGCGTCACGAAAATGGCCCTGGTGACGCCGTTGACCGTCTCGACCTCGGGGTATCCGATCGGCTGGCCGCCGTCCTTCACGACGATGCCGCCGGACATGTCGTCGAGGCCGCCCTGAGCCGTCAGCGTGATGGTCAGGGTCGCCCGCGAGCCGGGCGCGGCGGTCGCCGGGACGTTCGCCGTCAACGTCGTCTTCCCGCGGACCACGACCTGGCTGGCCGTCGCGGTCGCCGGGGTGAACGAGGAATCGCCGGCGTAGCTCGTCGTGACGGTGTAGGTCCCGATGGCCAGGGTCCGGATGTCGGTGAAGGTCGCCCGGCCGCCGGAGAGGGCGCGAGGGGCGATCGTGATCGGCGCGTCGTTCGACCCGTCGCGCTGGAGGGTGAGGGTGACGGACCCGGTGGGGGTCGCGTGGCCGGCGACGACGCCGACCCCCGCGGCCGTCACGGTGATCGTCAGCGGGTCGCCGATGCGGCGCGGGTTGAGGTCGCCGGCGACCGACAGCGCGGTCGTCGCCTTGACGAGGGTCAGTCGCGCGGGCGCGGTGGCGACGTCGGCGGCGGCGGGGGCGGAGAAGACGGCGCGGTATCGCTTGCCGGAATCGGCGGTCGTGGGGTCGAACGTGTACCACGTCCGGGTGGCGCCGGGGATGTCCCGCCAGGTCGTGCCGTCGTCGCTGACCTGCCAGCGGACGGTCCGATCGTCGGGGCCCGAGGACGTGGCGGAGAAGGTCACGGGGACCCCGCGCGCGACCGTCAGGTCTTTCGGGCTCGACGTGACCGCGAGGGCCCGCGCCGGGGCCCGGAAGAAGTAGGCGGCGCCCTGGGTCCGCCAGGTGAAGTCGGGGAAGGTGAACGGGGCGCCGGCCAGCAGCGTCCGGCCCGCGACGGCGACGGCCGTTCCCAGGCGCGATTCCGTCGTGGCGTCGGCGGCGACCAGGCGGTCCGTCCGGCTCCACGTCGCGTCCTCGCCCCGCTCGAAGACGTGGACGGCCCCGGCCCGCGTGGCCGAGCCCGCCGCCGCCGACGGGGCCCCGAGCACGGCCGTCCTCGCGGTGGGGTCGATCGCCGCCGAGACGCCCAGCAGGTCGTTCGCCGCGCCGTCGGGCGCGACGAGCTTCGCCGATCGGGCCCAGGCGTCCCAGGACCTCGTGAAGATGTAGCCCGCCCCCTGGTCGACCTTCCCCGCCACGTCGGCGTAAGGGGCGCCGACCAGGAGGAACGAGCCGTCGTCGTTGGCGGCGAGGGACGAGCCGAACCCGTCGCCCGGCGCCGCGTCGGCCGCCGTCAGCTTGGCCATCGATCCGCCGAAGTAGGCATAGACGGCCCCCCGCGCGCCGGCGTCCAGCGGCGCGCCCACGGCCACGACGCCCCCGGACGAGTCGACCGCGACCGAGAACCCGTACTGCGCCCCGGCCGCGCCGTCCGACGCCGTGAGCTTGGCGGCCTGCGACCAGGTCGAGGCCGAATTGGCCGCGAAGATGTAGGCCGCCCCCTGGTCGACCCTCCCGTTGACGTCGACGAGCGGCGCGCCGATCGCGATGAGCGACCCCGTCGCGTTGACGGCCGTGGAGTAGCCGAACAGGTCGCCGGCCGCGCCGTCGGCCACCGTCAGCTTCGCGAGCCGCGACCACGAGCTCGGGGAGGCGTTCTGCCGGAAGACGTAGGCGGCGCCCCGCCCCGAGTTCATGGCCCTCGCCCCGACGACCAGCGTGCGGCCGTCGGCGCTCAGGGCCAGCGACCTGCCGAAGTCATCCCCCGGCGCGCCGTCGTGGGAGGTCAACTCCACGCCGCGCGTCCAGGTCGTCCCGTTGGTCGTGAAGATGTACACCGACCCTCGGATGGTCGTCGGCGAGGAGGCCGTCGCCGAGATCGCCGCGAGCGTCCCCGAGGGCGACAGCGCCACCGCGCTGCCGAAGAACTGGCCCGGCTTGTCGGGCGACCCGCCCACGCGAGACTGCTGCACGTAGGGGTCGACGACCAGCGGATAGACGGCGTCCGCGTCGTCGACGAGGATCGTGAGCCGGTCGCCGTCGGCCGCCATCCGGGCGGGCACCGCCGAGCCGGCGGCGTCGTAGGCGATCAGCCCGCCGTAGACCAGCGACGAGGAGCCGTCGGCCCGCGCCAGGGTCACGCTCGTCCCGGACGGGTCGGCGGTCGCCGTCAGGTTCCCGCCCAGCGCGAGCTCGATCGCGAGCGGGGCGCCCGCCCCGGCGCCGGCCGGACGCTCGGCCAGGGTGAAGCCCTGCTGGAGCCCCAGCGGCCCGTTGACGAACCACTGCGAGACCGCGCCGTAGTCGTACTCGACGCGATTCGCCGTCGCGGTGGCGACGCCCGAGCCCAGGGGCGTCGTCGCGCCGCCGTAGCCCACGCCGGAGACGGTCAGCGACCAGGAGTCCGCCCCGGCGAACACCGAGAAGCCCCCGGCGTCGACGCGGGCCGCGTAGGCGTTCGTCGGGTTCGAGAGGGCGAAGCCCCCCCCGTCGGCCGCCATCGCGTAGGCCGTGTCCGAGGCCCCGATCGTCTCGGACGCCGCGTACTGGAGGCCCAGCGGCAGCGACGTCGGGCCCGAGGCGCCGGCGACCTCGGCCGGCGGCATCGGGCCGGTCGGCACGGCCGCGAACGCCCCGACCGCCGGCGCCGTCCGCGCCTCCAGGGCCTCGCGGCCTGGCCGGCAACGCCGGCGGGCCCTGGCGGCCTCCCGGCGGGCTCGGCCGCTCGACGTCTCGGGGCGTGGATGGGAGTCGCGGGCGCTTTGGTGGCGAAGCATGGGTGCGGTCTCGTCGATGACGCGGCCGGACGCGCGACGACGCCTCGCGCGGCGACGTGCGTCCTGGGGGCGCGGTGATGGCTGGGGGGAGGACTCCGACGACCGAGAGCGGTTCGACCGTAGCGAATTTATCAATTGGCCACGCCGTTCCGCTACCCAATTTGTTCGATGGTTCGCGCCGCCCTACAAAGGTCGCCTTATCCGCACGCGGCCGGTCCGTGATCCCATGCGGGCGATCGCGCCTCGCGTCGCCCGCCACTTGCGACGGGCCGGGGGCCGTCCCATAGTGGGGGCGGCCCCAACGCGGGGGCGACGCCCGGGACGCTTTCAACGCCGAGGCCACCCAGATGAACCGTCGCGATTGGATGAAGACCACCACGGCCGCCGGATTGGCCCCCGCCCTGGTCCAGGCCCGCGCCGCGACCCCCGCGGACCCCGACCGCGTCCGGGCCGAGAACGCCCGGCCCGGAACGACCGACTGGATCGCCACGAACGTCGTCGTCGACCCCGCCACCAAGTATCGCAGCCCGGGGATCGAGGGCTACGCCTCGCGGACGAGCGTCCGCCCCGGCGAGTCGATCTCCTTCCACGTCAGCGCCAACCCGGCCTCGCGGTTCACCGTCGAGCTGTACCGCATGGGCTTCTATCAGGGCAAGGGAGGCCGGCTGGTGGAGAAGCTGGGCCCGTTCAACGGCGTCGTCCAGCCCGACCCCGAGGTGGGCCCCCTGCGCCTGCGCGAGTGCCTCTGGGAGCCCGCCGTCACGATCACCATCCCGGACGACTGGACAAGCGGCGTCTACCTGGCCAAGCTCCGCGCGGAGCGCAACGGGCTGGAGAGCTACATCGTCTTCGTCGTCCGCGACGACCGCGAGGCCGACTTCCTGTTCCAGGTCTCGGACAACACCTGGAACGCCTACAACCGCTGGCCCTCGCAGTTCTCGCTCTACGACGACGGCGACAAGCAGTGGTACTGGGGCGCCGACGTCCAGACGAGCTTCGACCGCCCCTACGGCAAGTACTGCCAGATCTTCGACGTCCCGCTGTCCGTCGGCTCCGGCGAGTGGCTCCTGTGGGAGTTCCCGCTGGCCTTCTGGATGGAGGAGCGCGGATATGACGTGACGTACATATCCAACATCGACACCCACCTGGACCCCGCCGGGCTGCTGCGCGCGAAGGGCTGGATCTCCATCGGCCACGACGAGTACTGGTCGCTGGAGATGTTCGAGAACGTGAGCAAGGCGCGCGACGCCGGGGTGAACCTGGCGTTCCTCTCCGGCAACAGCATCTGCGGCGTGGTCGACATCCACCCCTCGTCCGACGGCCGCCCCGGCCGGATCATCGAGCGCGTCGGCCGCTTCGGCTCGCCCCGCAAGGAGGAGCTGGAGCAAGGCTTCCCGGAGGAGGCCGGGCTCAAGAAGAACGGGCCGAACGAGGCCACGCTGATCGGCGCCCAGAGCACGTTCCCCGTCACCGGCGGCGGCGACTGGACCTGCCGACGCCCCGACCACTGGCTGTTCCAGGGATCGGGGATGAAGGAGGGGGATTCGATCGGCGGCCTCGTCGGCTGGGAATGGCACGGCGAGCCGTGGGACATCCCCGGCCTGGAGATCGTGGCCAGCGGCCCGACCAGGAGCCCGCGCGGCGAGGGGCTCTACACGGCCACGATCTACCCCGGCCCGAGGGAGAACTTCGTCTTCAACGCCTCGACGATCTGGTGGGCCACCGGCCTCTCCAGCCCGCCGGGCTTCGTCATGCCCGACGTCTACACCCGCCCCAAGGGGGTCGACCCCCGCGTCCAGCGGATCACGGCCAACCTCCTGGAGCGGATGCGCGGGGCCCGCGCCTGACGCGCCGGCCCCGACGGATCGACGTCACCTTCGCATCCGGCCCACGACGAGCGGCCGACGGCCGGCGAGCCTCGCCGCCAGCGCCGCGCGTCGGGCCTGGGCCGGCGTGAGCGGCTTCCGCGCTTCCTCCGCCGCCACGGCCGCCGCCGACGCCGCGGGCGCGGGCGGGCTCGCCGCGGCCGTCGCGGGCGCGGTCGGCGTCGGCGCGGTCGCCGCCGCCTGGGCGGCGGAGGTCGCCGGGACCACGGACTGGCGGAGGTGGGCCGACTGGCTGGTGTCGTAACTCAAATTCCCAAGGTAGACGGCCGTGATGAGGTACGACCCGGCCGCGTCGAACCTCGCGGGGAGGGCCGCCCGGCCGTTCGCGTCGATGCGGATCTCGGCGATTGGATTCAGCCCCAGGTAGAACCGCACGGATCCCGTCAGCGGCAGGGCGAACGGCTCCGCGCGGGCGACGATCGCGACGAATTCGAGGAGCTGGCCGGCGGTCGACGGGTTTCGCGTCGACGTGAGCGTCGTTACGGTCGCCAGACGGCCGATGTGCTGCGCGACGACGTTCGACGCCGACCCCTGGAAGTTCTCCGTCTCCGGGAAGACCGCCGCGACGTAATGCGTCCCCGTGGTCGCGAACGACCTCGTGTAGGTCGCCGTGCCGTCGAGTCCGACCGGCGCCTCGGCTTCGAAGGTGCCGTCGACGTAGAACCGGACCATGCTCCCGACCGGGACGACCGGAGCCTTGGCGTTCTCCACGCGGGCGACCAGCGTGATCCGCCCGACCCCCAGGGTGACCGGGAACGGCGTGGCGAGGGTCAGCGTGGTGGGGGCCTTGTAGACGCCAAAGCCCTTCGCCAGCTCGGCGGGCATGAAGTTGCTGGTCCCATGGTATCGGAGTCGCAGGACGTGGCCGTGCGCCGCGAAGTGCCCCGGCAGCCTGAACCACAGCCGTCCGTCGCCGGAGAGCTCGTAGGTCGCCGTCTCCCAGGGCCGGCCGTCGATCGACACGGTCACCGACCCGGTCGCGGGGCGGCCGTCGGCCGTCGTCACGACGACGTCGTACACGGCCTCCTCGCCGAAATAGTGGATCGGCGACCCCGAGCGCGGCGTCGCGACGATCGTGGTGGCGACCCGGGCCACGTCGGCGACCACCTCGCCCGACTCGGGGGCGTGCTCGGCGTCCCCCTCGTAGACCCATCGCACCGGCTGGATCCCGGCGTGGGGGAATCGGAACGGGATGACGGCCCGCGTCCCCCCCCCCGAGCCATATTGGAGGGTCGCCCCGCCGAGGAACACCGACCCGTTCCAGGCGGTGACCAGCCCGGTGGCGTAGGCCCCGGACCGGACGATCAGGCTGACCTCCTGCCCCTGGCGGGGGGCCGCGTCGCTCAGCTCCGCCTGGATGTCGGCGTCGAACCGGGGGGCGTCCATCTGGGTCTTGGTCGAGGCGGGGCCGTAGTGGGGGTCGGAGGAGGGCTCATACGTCGCGTCAATGGCATAGAGCCCGGGGGTGAACACGCGCCCCTGCGCCGGGATCATGCCCTGCCCCGCGTAGGCCCAGCCATTATAGACCGATACGAGCCCAGCGGCGTCCGTCACGCGGATGGCGATCCGGCCCTGGCCTGGGACGTGCGGGTTGGCCCCGTCCGATGCGACGTGGATCCTGAAGCTCGCGAGGTATCCTTGCGCATGAGGCGTGAGCACGGGCTCGACCGTGAGGACGGGAATCGCCGGGGCCACGGTGAGCGTCGCCGGCCGGGTGGTCGCGCTCGCGCCATGGGCGTCGGTGAAGACGGCGCGGAACATCTTGCCGGAGTCGGCCAGGGTCGGGGTGATGGTGTACCAGTCGTGGACGGCGTTCGGGATATCGGCCCAGGTCTGGCCCCCGTCGGCGCTCGCCTGCCATCGGACGTCCACCCCGGTCGCCCCTGTCGCGGCGGCGAGGAACGTCGTCGGCTCGCCGGGGCTGGTCGCGAGGTCCGATGGGTCGAGGATGACCTCGAAGCCGGTCGGCCGGTGGTATACGTCGACGGTCCATCCCGCCACCGTCACCGACCGCAGCGCGACATCGCCGTCCGACGCCGCCAGGCCGCCGAATAGGCCGCTCGTCAGGCCGATCGTCCCGGCGGGCGTGATCACCGAGGTTCGCCCCCAGCCGGAGTCGCGGCCATGGACGTAGACCATGCGCTCGCCGCCGGGATAGGCGATGCCCGCGACCGCGGCCGTGTCGCCGTCGGGCGACAGGGCGAGCAAACCGCCGAAGTCATAATCCGCGGGCCTTCCCGACGCCTCGGCGAACCGGGCCGTCCGCGCCCATCCGACCCCAGTCTCCTCGTAGATGTACGCCGTCCCCTGATAGAGGGGCCCGTTCGGGCCCGGCACGTCCTCCACGCCCGAGACCAGCAGCGTCTTGCCGTCGGCGCTCAGGGCGATCCGCTCTCCCTTGAACCGCGAGCCATCCGAGCCGTCGACCGCCGTCGGGGCCCCCCATTCGCCGCCGGGCGTCGCGTCGTAGACGAAGACGTTCCCGGGCCCGGCGTCCCGCGTGGTCGGGGCTCCCGCCCCGACGGCCAGGGTGGCGCCGTCCGCCGAGAGGGCGACCGAGATCCCGAACGACCAGGCCGACGCCGGATCCGGGGGCGCGAGCCGCGCGGTCTCGCCCCAGGCGTCGCCCGAGCGAGTGTAGACCTGGACCCTGCCGGTGGATTCGGCCGGGGTGCCCAGCAGGCCGGCCGACGTCCCCAGGGCGATCACGTCCCCGTCGCCGCTGATCGCCAGACCCGTGCGCTGCCACGTGGAGTAACCCGGGGCCCACTCGAGCGGAGCGGCGATGTTCTGTCGGAAGGCCCAGTCCGCGCCGTCGCGTTCGAAGACCAGGAGCGAGCGGTTCGGGGCCGCGACGCCGTACGCCGAGGCGACGACCGTCGAGCCGTCGGCGCTGATGCTCAGCAGGAAGCCGATGACGCTCGAGGCCGACTCGGCCGGCGGGGTGAGGGTGGCGGCGCGGGACCACTCGCGTCCCGAACGCTCCCAGATCTCGACCGCGCCGATCGTGGTCCGTTCACCCCCCTCGCGGATTGTCGAGGACACGGCTAGCACGTTCCCGTCGGGCGTCATGGCGATGGATTCGCCGTACATCGAGTTCCATTCCGGCGCGGATTCCCTTTGCGGCAGCCCCGCCTGGAGGAAGTACGGAGCCGTCGAGACGTCCAGCGTCGCCCCGGGGCCCGCGAGGACCAGTCGGCCTTCCAGCGATTCCAGGCGGGGTCTCGACCGCCGCCGGGCGGGGTCGCGTCGTGAGGCGAGGGAGGCGCGTCGGGCTTCGGTCGCCCGGCCCGCGAGGGTTCGGAGGATGCTCATTCAGGCGCTCGCGTCTGGATCTTGAGGGGGCCGGCGTCGCGGCCGCGGGCTCGAAGCATCCCAATATGCAATCGGCGTCGACGCGGGTCGAGCCATGACCGCGTGCATCGGGTGAATTCAACGTCCGGGCGGCCGCCCGGGACGCGGGGTTTCCTGGATTCGCGCGGCCTTGGATCGTCGACGCCGCGCCCGGGGGTGGATATGATCGGAGACCTTCTCCGGGGAGGGCGACGACGATGAACCAGGCGGGCGACGCCGGGGCCGAGGCCTCGGCCCTGCTGGCGGATTATCCGGTGACGATCGAGGTCCCGCTGCACTGGGGCGACCAGGACGCGCTGGGGCACGTCAACCACGTCCGGTACTTCCGCTGGTACGAGACGGCCCGGATCGTCTACGCGGAGAGGGTCGGGCTGATGGCGCTGCACCGCGAGCATCGCGTCGGGCCGATCTTGGCGTCGGTCTCCAACGACTACCGGCGGCAGCTCACGTTCCCGGACACGGTCGACGTCGGCGTCCGGGTGACGCGGATCGGCGTCAGCAGCATCGGCCTCGAGCATCGGATCGTCAGCCGCTCCCAGGGGGCCCTCGCCGCGGAGGGGGCCTCCACGCTCGTCGTCTTCGATTACAACCTCCAGCGCCCGACGCGCGTGCCGGACCCGCTCCGCCGCGCGATCGAGGCGCTGGAAGGCCGCGAATTCCCCCGCTCCTGACCCCCGAGGACGGACCCGCCGTGAGCACCGAAGCCCCCCTTGATACCGCCTCCCCCCGCCTGAAGCGCAAGCAGATGGTCACGCTCGCGCTGCTGATGTCGGGGTACACCGGGTATTACTTCTGCCGGTCGAACCTCCCCGTCTGCGCGCCGATGATCCGCGAGGAGCTGGTGGCCGGCGGGACGACGGCCGAGCAGGCCGTGGTCGGCCTGGGGACGATCATCACGCTGGGGGCGCTGGCCTATGCGGTCGGGAAGTTCCTGGGGGGCGGGATCACGGACCGGCTGGGCGGCGCGCGGATCTTCCTGGCGGGGATGGTGGGGTCGATCGCCTTCACGGTCCTGTTCGCCTTCAGCGGCTCGCTGCCGGCGTTCACGGCGGCGGGGGTGGGGAACCGGTTCATGCAGTCGCTGGGCTGGGTGGGGGTGGTGCGGGTGGTCTCCCGCTGGTATCCGCACCATCGGTTCGGCGCGGTGATGGGCTTCGTGAGCCTGAGCTACCTGTTCGGCGACGCCATCTCGCGTCAGTTCATGAAGGTGCTGATCGACAACGGCCTCGGCTGGCGTGGCGTCTTCCTCGCCACCGCCGGCGTGCTCGCCGCGATGTTCCTCCTGAACCTGTTCTTCCTGCGCGAGAGCCCGGCGGACTTCGGCGAGGTCGAGCCCGAGCCGCACCCGGACAACCTCTTCGGCGCGGCGGGGGCCGAGGCGGCGCCGGCGCCGCTCCGCGACGTGCTGAGGCCGCTGCTGCGGAGCTCGCTGTTCTGGTACGTCTGCCTACTGTCGATCGGGCTGACGCTGCTCCGCGAGACGTTCCAGAACTGGACCCCGCTCTACTTCAAGGACGACCTGGGCTTCACCGACGCCGACGCGGCCGACAAGAGCTCGTGGTTCCCGTTCTTCGGCGGGATCTCCGTGCTGCTGGTCGGCTTCCTGAGCGACAAGCTCGGGAGGGGGGGCCGGGCGCTGGTGATCCTGGTGGGGGTGATGGCGGCGTCGGTGGCGCTGCTGTTCCTGGCCATGAAGGTGACGCACGGGACGGCGTTCGGCCCGGCGGCGATGGTGGCCCTGATCGGCTTCCTGCTGGTCGGCCCGTACTCCTTCCTGGCCGGGGCCGTGGCGCTGGACTTCGGCGGCAAGCGCGGCTCGGCCGCCGCCGCCGGGATCATCGACGGCGTCAGCTACATCGGCGCGATGGCCTCCGGCCTGATCATGGCCCAGATCGCCAACGCCCTCGGCTGGTCGGGCGCCTTCGCCGTGCTGTCGGCCGTCGCCTTCGCCACCGGCCTCGTCGCCGTGCGGTTCTACTGGGACCAGCGGAAACGCGTGGCGCGGTGAGGGAAACCCCGTCGAATGAATGGGCGGCCATGGATCGTCCCCTCTCCCGCCGGGAGAGGGCGGCCGCGCCAGCGGCGGGTGAGGGTCGTCGGAGCGCGGATGGAGCGTCGGCCGCGCCCGCGATGATCCATCGCGACTCCCGAAGCGCGTAGACCCTCACCCGGCCCTTCGGGCCACCCTCTCCCAGGGGGAGAGGGGACGCGCGTTTCACGCTCGATCCGGATCACCTCGCCTCGGCGACGACCGCGGGGGGCTGGTCGGCGTGGTCGGCCATCGGGCCGGCGGCCTGAGTGGCGCCGGAGGCGACGCCGGCGACCATGCGGTCGACGGAGGGGCTCATCCAGCGCAGGATGAGGGCCTGGGGGAAGACGCCCATCAGCACCGTCAGGACGACGAGCGGGACCGAGATGCCGACCTCGCGCGGGGAGAGGTCGGGCAGGCCCTTCCACGCCTCGTTCCGGCCGAGGAAGACGCGCTGGATCGTCCAGAGGATGTAGCCGGCGGTCAGCACGACGGCCGCGGCGGCGAGGATCCCCATCGGCACGCTGTAGTGGAACGCGGCCAGCACCACGAAGACCTCGGCCACGAACCCGCACAGCCCCGGCAGGCCCATCGAGCCGAAGAAGATCACGTACGAGACCGCGCCGTAGACCGGCATCACGTCGTTGAGTCCGCCGAGCCGGTCGAGGTCGCGGGTGTGGGCGCGGTCGTAGATCACGCCGACCAGGAAGAACATCGCGGCCGACGTGATGCCGTGCGCCAGCATCATGTACATCGCCCCGTTGACGCCGTAGGCGTAGTACGCCCCGCCCCCCGCCAGGTTCATCGCCGCCAGCCCCAGCGTGACGTACCCCATGTGGCTGACCGAGCTGTACGCCACCAGCTTCTTGAAGTCGGTCTGCGCCATCGCCGCCAGCGCGCCGTAGACGATGCTGAAGACCCCCAGCGCCGCGACGGCGTAAGACCAGTCGAGCGCCCCGGCGGGCGCGAGCGGCCAGGCCAGGCGGATCATGCCATAGCCGCCGATCTTCAGCAGCACGCCCGCCAGGATCATGCTGATGGGCGTCGGCGCCTGGACGTGCGCGTCGGGGAGCCAGGTGTGGAACGGGAACGAGGGGAGCTTCACCAGGAACCCGACCAGGAACAGCACGAACACCCAGTCCTGGATCCATCGCCCGTAGTACCCGGTCGTCGAGGCGATCCCCGTCAGCTTCACGATGTCGAACGAGCCGCCGCGGAAGTCCCCCGCGGGGGCGTCGCCGGTCCAGAAGTAGAGGATCAGGATCGCGACCAGGATGAAGACCGAGCCGAACAGCGTGTACAGCAGGAACTTGATCGCCGCGTACTCCCGGTCCTCGCCGCCCCAGATGGCGATCAGGAAGTACATCGGCAGCAGCATCACCTCGAAGAAGACGTAGAACAGGAACAGGTCGAGCGCCAGGAAGACGCCCGTCATGGTCGCCGCCAGGAGGAGGAACAGCGAGTAATACCCCCGCGGCTGCTTCTCGATCGGCCACGACGCCAGGCACGCCAGCAGGGTCGTCAGGCTCGTCAGCAAAATCAGGCTGACGCTGATGCCGTCCAGACCCAGGAAATACTGGATCTTGAACGCCGGGATCCAGTCGTGCCGCGCCGTCAGGAAGCCGCCGCTCGCCGCGCGATCGGCGAGCGACGCGGCGGATCGGTCGTCCCCGACGTACAGGACAAGCGCGTAGACCGCCAGCGCGAGCGCGGCGGCGCTGAACGCCGTGGCGACGTGCTTCGCGTGCCGTTCGGCCCCCCTCGGCAGGAGCAGGACGACCCCCGCGCCAATCAGGGGGACGAGCCAGAGGGAGGTCAGCAGCAGTTGGTCGCTCATGGGCGGGGCGCCGGGCAAAGGGGGTGACTGCGTATGGGTTGCGTCCGGGCCGGGGTCAGCCGACCCAGGCGTAGACGCCGGCGAACAGGCCGATCACGGCGAGCGCCAGGAACATCAGGTAGTTGCGGACTCGACCGGTCTGGATCGACCGGGCGCGGTCCCCGGCGAAGCCCAGCGACGCCGCCAGGCCGTCGACCAGGCCGTCGACCCCGAGCCGGTCGAACATCCCGCCGGCCCGGCTGAGCAGCTCGACCGTCCGCGCCGAGCCGTTCACCAGCGCGTCGATCGCGAGCCGATCGAACCCCGCGCACGCCCTCGCCAGCCGCAACGCGGGGCGGACGATCGCCGCGGCGTAGAGGTCGTCGACGTGCCACTTGTTCAACAGGAACCGATGCAAGGGCCCCAACCCCCCGGCCGCTCGCGAAGGGCTGAACCGGGGCCGGGGCGCGAAGCGGAGGCCGGGGGGCGCGTAGTAGAGCACGGCCAGCAGCACGCCCATCACGAGGATCACCAGCGACGACCCCATCGCGTATCGGTGCGCCCAGTGGGCGTCGACCACGCCTACCGGCGCGCCGAAGGCGATCATCCGCTCCAGGACGGGCGTCCCGATCGGCAGGCCGAGCCACGGAGTCCAGCCCGAGACCACGCTGAGCACGGCCAGGATCACCAGCGGTCGGGTCATGATCGCCGGATTCTCGTGGGCGTGGGCCGCCGGGTTCAGCTCGTGCTGAGGGGCGCCGACCCCGTGTTCGGCGTCCTCGATCGCCAGGGCGTGTTCCTCGTCCTGGGCGTGGACCACGCGCGCGGTGTGGGGGTCGGGGAAGCCTCGGGGTTCGCCGGCGAAGACGAGGAACCACATGCGGAACATGTAGAACGTCGTCAGCACCGCGCCGACGGCCGGCAGGACGAACAGCGTGGCGTGGCGAGGATCGGCCCAGGCCTTCGCCAGCGCCGCGGCGAGGATGGCGTCCTTGGAGTAGAACCCGCTGAAGAACGGCACGCCCGAGATCGCCAGCGTGCCGACCAGCATCGTCATGGCAGTGGTCGGCATCCGCTTGCGCAGGCCGCCGAGTCCGGCCATCTCATAGGTGTGGACGCTGTGGTAGACGCTGCCGGCGCCCAGGAACAGCAGGGCCTTGAAGAAGGCGTGCGTCAGCAGGTGGAACACCCCCGCCGACCACCCCCCCACCCCCAGCGCGAGCATCATGAAGCCGAGCTGGCTGACGGTGGAGTACGCCAGCACCTTCTTGTAGTCGGTCTGCACCAGGGCGATCGTCGCGGCGATGAACAGCGTGATCCCGCCGGCATAGGCGATGACGTTCAGGACCTCGGGCGTGAAGACCGGGAAGAACCGCGCGACGAGGTAGACGCCGGCGGCCACCATCGTCGCCGCGTGGATCAGGGCCGAGACGGGCGTGGGCCCTGCCATGGCGTCGGGGAGCCAGACGTGCAGCGGGAACTGGGCGCTCTTGCCGGCGCACCCGGCGAAGATCCCCAGCCCGGCGAGCGTCAGCAGCCCGTAGGCGATCGGGGCGTCGGGCCGGAGAGCGCCGGAGGCGTCGCGGATCGCCGCGACGACCTCGCGGAAGTCGAACGTCCCCAGGGCCGACCAGAGGATGCCCAGGCCGATCAGCATGCCGACGTCGCCCACGCGGTTGACCACGAACGCCTTGTTGGCGGCGTCGGCGTTGGCCTTCTCCTCGTACCAGAAGCCGATGAGGAGGTACGAGCAGACCCCCACCAGTTCCCAGAAGACGAAGATCATGAAGAGGTTCGGCGACGCGACCAGCCCGAGCATGGAGAAGCAGAACAGCGAGAGGTACGCGAAGAACCGCGGATAGCGGGAGTCCTCCGCCATGTAGCTCGACGAATAGACGTGGATCAGCGTCGCGACGAACGTGACCATCAGGAACATGATGGCGGCCAGGCCGTCGACGCGGATCCCCAGCGGGATCGCCAGCGCGGCCCCGCCCGTCGGCGCGTCCAGGACCACCCAGTCGAACGACGCCTCCCAGGCGGGGGGATCGGCGTGGTGCTCGCCCTCGTGGTGGACCGGCTCGGACAGCGCGGCGCGGTTCTCGACCAGGAAGTAGTCGACGAACCCGACGGCGCTCAGCGCGCACGACGCGGCGATCGCCGCGGTGGCGATGGGGGCGTTGAGCCGGCCGAGCCTTCGAATGAACAGGATCTCGACGAGGAAGGCCGCCAGGGGGATGAGGAGGGCGGCGGCGTAGAGACCCACCTGCCAGGGCATGTTCGAGCGTCCTTCGTGGCGAAGCGACCGCGGCGACGCGCCCGGCCATTCGCGAAGGCGTCGGACGGTCCCATCCCGGCGGCGATCCTGGGGCGCGGGCCTCGCGGCCCAGCCCGCGTCATCCGCGCCGGCGCGTCATGCCGGGCGAGGCGTGAGCGTGGACTATCGCACGCCGAGCCGCCGGTTTCAAGGCCCCGCCGGCCAGGGCCACCGCCCTCGATCCCGGAAGCCGGCCACGCGCCCGGACCGTTCAGGGTGGCGCGGCTACGAAAGTTCGGCCTCGGACGAGACACTCATAAGTCGCGGTCGGGCAAGATGAGATCGAGCATGGTTCGGCTGATGGCGCGCACGTCACCCATTCGCTCGTCGTCGATCACCGCGCGCGGGTCGCGGTTCCAGTAATCGATCTTGCGAATGACGCCCTTCAACCTCTTGTACAACGCTACGAACCTGTCGTCCAACCCGGCGGCGCCCGATTCTATGTCTCCGGCCAGCCCCGAGTCGGTGCATAACCTCTCAATCGCCTCGACGAACGACGACACCAGGCTTCCATTGGATCCGTCGGACAACCACAAGGTTTCCTGGGCCTCGCGGCTGCCGAGCTCCTGTAGGGCGTCGATCACGAGGTCGCGATTCACGTTATCTCCCACGCTGGACATGGGACTTCGGGGGCGATGCGACGTCTCCGACCGATCCCGCCCGTCGCGGAGCGGGGGCGGTGCACCAGAAGCAGTTCCCGCGAGGAGGGCCGGTCAGTCCTGGTCGACGGTCAGCACGCCCTTGCTCTCGGCGGCCTTCCCGCGAGAAGTGATCCGCGTGTTCCAGCGATGGGTCTCCCCGGGGAAGATCGCCACGGCTTCGAACGTCCGCGACCAGGTGCTGTAGCCCTCCGAGGCGACCGTCACCTTGAATTTGACGTTCGTGATCGGGAACGCCGACTTGTTGGTCAGGCAGATGTCGTCCGAGAAGATGCCACGCTCGATCTTCCAGTCGTGTTTGACCCTGGCGAGGTCCGCGAACTCCGCCGCCTTCTTGGACCGGACCGCGGCGAGATCCGGGTCCGATTTCAGGCTGGCGATGTTGTAGAAGCCGCACGACTCGATGGCGTGCCGGAGCAACGCGAAGGACTCGTCGATCCGACCTTCGAGGCTGAGCAGGCACGCGAGCGCATACAGGTAAGTCAGGTCGTCGCGCCTCAGCGTGGCGACCTGGAACGCCTCGGCGAGCGCTTCCTGACGACGGCCGGCCATCGCCAGCGCCCAGGCCAGTTCCGCCCGGTCCGCTCCGGACGCGTCCAATTCGTCGTAGGCGAGATGGGTCCTCCAGAGCCGCACGGCGCGCGGGGCGGAAGGGACCGGGGCGGAAATCCAACCCTTGTCGCCGATCTCCGCGACGGCCGCCGCGCCGGCGAGTCGGGCCGCGTCGGCCACGAAAGCGGCCCGATACCCGTCGTAGAAGAGCCCTTCGGGGACGAGCGACGCCGCGTCGAGGCACGCGTCGGATTGCCGCATCAGCGCCTCCGGCCGCGCCGAGGGCCCCAGCGACGCGGCGGTCGTCCTGGCGAGCAGCCCGAGGAGGAGCGGATCTCGAGGGCGTCTGTGGGAGATGACCTCGAGGATCCGCGCGTATCGCCGGAAGTCGCCCCGTTCGATGGCGGCCGCCAACTCCTGGGTTTCCTCGGGAGACGTGTCGAATCCGACCTCGGCTGGCTCCCAGCCGTGCTCCCGCGCGAGCATGCCGGTGGCGGCCCGGGCGTGCGCGAGCGTCTCCGATGCCCTGGCGGCGTAGGCCGTGGCGATGGGTTCGCTCAAGGCCCTCTTGGTCTCATCGAGCGCCGCCGCCCTGGTGAAACTGTTCAAGATCTGGACGACTGGAGATGAGCCGGCGCCGGTCGCCCGCGCGCCTGGCGGGTCCTTCCGCGCGTCCCCCATGGCGGAGCCCTCGCCCCCGCTCGCCTTCGCGTGGGCGACGTCCCGACTTCGTCTCTGTTTCACCTCGTCGATCGCCTCGCGTTCAGCCCGGGCGACGCCGGCCAGGGCCTCGTCGTAGTCGTTCAGCAAATCCGCGCAGTCCCGGAACAGTTTCGCGATCGACGGGTCCAGATTCCTCGCCTCGACATGCGCGGCATGCAGGGCCGCGCTCCGCCGCAGCATGGCGACCTGCGTCCGGAATACCGCCGGGTCGCCGGAAGGGACGGGCCATTCGCTGTACAGGCCCTCCAGGGCGCGGATCAGGAAAAGCCGCTCGTCCACCCGAGGGCTCGTCTCGATCCGGATCGGCGTGTCGTCGACGGGTGCCGGACCTGGCGGCTGGGCCAGGGCCGAGGCTCCTGGATTCCGGCTCAAGCCCGCGAGCGGCAGCCAGACGGCCAGGGCCCATGCGATCTTCCGTGCGGAAGCGGCGTGGCTGGAAACCAGTCGGCTCATGGGATCGCTCCACCATCGTGGCCAAAGATCGGCTGATTGCGATGAATTGCGTCGGAGGCGATGTCTGTAACGCTCGCATTATGTTCGATATGAATATGGAGCGTAGCTTTGGCGAGTCGCGAATGTCAAGCATGGGGATGTACTATCATGCGCGGGACTGACGCGGCCGCGCCCTCCCTTGCCCTCGCCGTCGGGGTTGTGGGATGATCGGCGTCGCACCACTTTCAGGAAGGGCGACTCGTCGCCCGGCGCCAGTCCACGGAGTTGTCATGCCGACGATCACGGTCGAGGGGGAGAAGTCGTTCGAGGTCGAGGCGGGGCGGAAGCTCGTGCTGGCGATCGAGGACGCGGGGATCGACGTCATGCACCGCTGCGGCGGCAACGCCCGCTGCACCACCTGCCGGGTCGAGATCCTCGCCGGCGAGGTCCCCCCGCCGGAGATGGAGGAGCGTGGCCGGCTGGCCCGCGAGCCCGAGTTCGGGCCCAACGTCCGCCTCTCCTGCCAGATCCGCGTCCAGAACGACCTGACCGTCCGCGTGCTCCAGCGCGCCTCGGACCTGGGGCTCCCCGCGGGCACGCGGCCGCAAGACTGAGGAAAATCTCCGGCCCCCTCGGCGATCGGGATGACGACCGCTCCCTGGCCCCGCACGCCGGCGCCAGGGCCGACTGGACCATAGGGGCGGGACCGCTCGGGTCCCGCCATCTCCCGCCTTGACGAGCTACCCGAAGGGCGGCATATTCCTCGATGCATGCTCGGAATCGCATGCCGCCGCCGAGAGTCGCTCATCAAGGAGGAATCCCCATGCGTCCGTTGTATTGGGTCGCGTTGCTGGCCGCGGGAGTCGCGACGAGTTGGGGGGATCGCGCCGAGGCGTCGCCGCTACGGCTGAGGATCGAGGGGAGCGGCGGGCTCTTCGCGCCGGGCGTCGAAGCGACGCTGGCCGCCGGGGGCGACGCGCCGCTGCTCCGGGTCGCGGAGTCAACGCTGTCGGAGCTTCATCCTTCTCCCCTCCCACCGCTCGGCACGGGGGCGCAACTGCCGTTCTCGACTCCCTTCGCGTATCGGGCTGTCCTGGAGGACTCCGGGACCGGGGCGCGGCTGGCCGAGCTGACCCTCGCCGGCGTGGCCGAGGGGATTCAGAAGTACTGGCTCAGGTACACCCCTCCTTACGTGGAGCGGATGGAGTTGTCGGCCGCCGGCGAAGCGGTCGCGAGCGACCTCCGGCTGGCCGAAGGCGTCTTGTCCGACCAGATACCGCCGTGGTTCCCCAATCTGTCGGCCCGCCTCGCGATCGGCAACGACCCGGCCGGCCCGACCGGGTTCGAAGTCGAGTCGGTCCTGACCATCGCCGCCCCGGTCCCCGAGCCGGGCTCGGTATTCGTATTCCTGGGCGTCGTCGGCTCCGCGCTGGTCGCGCGTCGGAGGCGCCGTCGCATGGCGGCCTGATGGCGAGTCGGCTCGGCGGAGGCCTCGCGACGCGGGCGGCGGTGGGTCATAATGCTGGCCCGATCCATCGGATGCGACCCGCCGCCGACGCCCGGAGAACGCGATGCCGCCGACCGACCACGACGCCAGCCCCTCGCCCGAACTCGACCCGGAACTCGACCCGACGTTCGGCGCCCCCCAGGTCGAGGACGAGCCGGAGAGTCGGCCGGGGGGCCTGCCGCTTTACGTCTGGGTGCTCATCGCCGTGGCGGTCGCCATCCCGCTGGGGATGGCATGGGGCGAGGGGGCGAAGTCGCTCCAGATCATCCCCAACCTCGTCATGCGCGCCCTCACCGCGCTGGCGGCGCCGCTGGTCGTGCTGGCGATCCTCTACGCGATCGTCGCCAACGACATCCGGGGCAAGCAGGGGGGCGTGATGATGCTCCTCTACCTGGTCAACACCATCGTCGCCATGGTCATCGGCCTGGGTATGTCGAACCTGATCCGGCCCGGCGAGGGGGCCTCGCTGGGGGACGTGGGGGAAACGCAGCCCGTCGTCCAGCGGACCGTCGCGGAGCTGGTGACGGAGATGATCCCCAAGAGCATCGGCGAGGCGTTCGCCACCAACAACATCGCCCAGCTCGTCGTCCTGACGCTGGCGCTGGGGATCGGCCTGGTGAAGATCCGCGACGCCCGCCGCGTCGGCGGGGAGGAGGCCCGGGAGGTCCAGGCGGTCATCGACCTCCTCTCCATCGGCTTCGAGCTGATGATGAAGGTGCTGCTCTGGGTGATCGCCCTGGTGCCCTTCGCGGTGCTGGGGATCGTGGCGGCGCAGGTGGGGCAGAAGGAGGGGATGCGGGTCTTCTCGTCGCTGATCTGGCTGATCGCGGCGGTGGTCCTGGGGCTCTGCTGCCAGGTCTGCTGGTACCTGATCCAGATGGCCGTCATGGCCCGGATGTCCCCCGCGCGGTTCCTCCGCGGCGCGGCCGACGTGATGGCGAACACCTTCAGCACGGCCAGCACCGCGGCGACCATCCCTATCACGCTCGGGGCACTCAAGCGGATGGGGGTGTCCCGGCCGTCGAGCCAGCTTTGCGCCTGCGTCGGCACCAACTTCAACAACGACGGCACGGCGCTCTACCAGGCCACGGCCGCCCTGTTCATGGCCCAGGCGCTGGGGTACGACCTGAGCCTGGGCGACCAGGTGATCGTGATGCTGACGACGCTCGTCGCCAGCGTGGGGGCGGGCGGGATCCCCTCCGGAAGCTTCGTCACCATGCCCCTGATCTTCGCCGCCGTCCGCCTGCCGATCGACAAGCTCCCGATCCTGCTGACGATCGACTGGTTCCTCGACCGCTGCCGGACCACCTCCAACGTCCTCGGCGACATGACCGTCGCCGTGCTCGTCGACAGGATCGCCCCGCCGGCGGCCGAGGCCGAGGCCGAGGCGACCGCCATCGGGGCCGGCTGATCGATCAGCCCGGGCGCCTCCAGGCCAGCGTCCAGTGGCGGTCCGAGGTCATGGAGACGGCGTCGGCGGGGAGGCCGATGGCGACGCAAAGGTCGGCGATCTCCCCGAGGGTGAGCGAGGCGTGGAGCGAGGCCCGGAACAGTTCGCGGGCCTCGGCCGCCTCCTCCCCGGCGTATCGTTCGACCAGGCCAGCCAGCGTCTCCTGGTCTTCGGGCCGATAGAGGTCGCGGATCATCAGGGTGCCGCCGGGGGCGACCCGGTCGGCCATGGCGGCGATCGCCGGCGTGGGATCGGGGATGTGGTGGACGATCGTGTTGGAGATGACCGCCTCGTACCGGTCGTCCCCCAGCGCGGTCGGGGCCTTGGCGGCCCCCAGCACGAACCGGACGCGGCCGGACAGCCCGGCCTCGGCGACGTTCTTCCTGGCCCGGTCGAGCATGGCCGGGGCGAGGTCGAAGCCGACGAGGCGGGCGTAGGGGTCGGCCGTCGCCAGGGCGATCGGGATCCGGGCGGTGCCGGTCCCGACGTCCAGGATCTCGCCCCCCCGGCAGGGGCCGTGGACGGCCAGGAAGTCGGCCACGAACGCCTCGTTCACCGCCCGATGATCCATCGCGTCGTACTGGGCGACCTCCTCTGGGCCGTCCATCGCCTCGGGCTCAAGGATGCGCGGGATCATCGGGTCGGCTCCTGGAGATGCCGGGGACGGCGAGGCGGACGCCGCCCCGCCGGGGTTGGCTTCGTTCGTCACGCGCGTGATAACCGAGAATTCGCGCAAATGACTACTATAGATCGGTTTGCGGTCTGGCGGCGTTGGCTTCGTTCGTCGAGTTCGAATGCCTTTTCTTCCCGCCCGCCCGGGGCGATTGAGTCCTCCCCCCTCGGTGGGAGGTGGCCCGGAGGGCCGGACGGGGGGAAGCCGAGCGAGTCGGCCGTCGGGGTTCGCGGCGGCCGGTCGGGCCTTCGCTGACTCCGAAGGCCCTCCTGCTCGTCGTCCCCCTCTCCTGACCGCTTAGCGGTCTGTCCTCCCCCGCGAGGGGGGAAGACGATCAGAGCGAGTCGACGGCCTTCTGGACCTCTTCCAGGCAGGCGCGGATGTCGTCGGCGGGATCCTGTTCGTTCTCCTCGTATTCGAGGGCGACCAGGCTCTTGTAGCCCTGGGACTTCAGGGTCTTGAACAGGCCGGGGGTGTTGAGGTCGCCCTGGCCGAGGATCGTGAAGTGCTTGGCGTCCTTCACGTCCTTCAGGTGGATGCCGAAGACGCGGCCGGCGAAGACCTCGGCGGCGCGGATGGGATCCTCGCGGGAGCGGAGGAAGTGGCCGCAGTCGATGCAGCAGCCGACCAGCCGGGAGTGGTGGGCGATGGCCTTGGCGATGTCGTCGATGAACTCGTAGCGGTGCCCGGGGCCGTGGTTGTGGATGCCGGCGCCGATCTGGAACTCGTCGACCAGCTTGTCCAGGTCGTCGAAGGCGTCCGGGTCGGGGTCGATGGCGAGGTACTCGATCCCCATCGCCTTCGCGAAATCGAAGTACTTGCGGTTCTCCGGCGACCCCTTCTTGATGGGGACGACGCCGTAGCCGACCACCTGGACCTCGGCGTCCCCCAGCAGCTTCTTGTAGCCGGCGATCGCCGCCTCGTCGGCCGTGACCGGGAGGTGGCCGGGGTAGGCTTCCCAGTTGCGGACGCCCAGCTTGTGGGAGACGGCCAGGGCCTTCTCCACGCTGGACTTGTCCCCCTCGCGATAGCCCCGCAGCGAATAGCTCTGGAGGCCGAGGCGGAAGGGGGCGGCCGATGCGGCGAGGGCGTGGCGGCCGACGGCCAGGGCGCCCGCGGCGGCCAGGCCGCCGGCGAGGAACCCGCGTCGGGAGAGGGTCGTGGTCATGGGATCGTCCCGTCGAACGAGGTCGGTCGCGCGGGAGGCGGGACGCCCCGCCTCGCCGATCGCGTCGCTCGCGAGGCTAACCCAGGCCGGTGGCGATCGCCAGGCCCTACCCCGAGACGCCCGGGTCGCCGACCTCCCGCCGGGATGACGGGCCCGTCGCGGTTCCCCCCGTCGGTGGCTTCGTTCGTCATCGCGATGCCGCGTCGGATTTCGCGTAACAACTTTCAATTCATGGCTTTCAGTCGAAATCGAGTTGGCTTCGTTCGTCATTTTCGAATGCATCTTTTCGACGGCCTCCGCCGCCGCCCGGCGTGATTCACCCCGCCGGGCGAGGCCCCCGAATCCGGGCGACCTGGGCGGACAGGCCCCAGGGTCGGGCCGCGCCACGGCCGAGGCGACGAGCCCGACCCGACGGGCCAATCGCCGTGTTGCCGATTCCGAGATGCCAAGGAGCGGAGTCCACCATCTCCCCTAACAGTCCGCGGCGAGGTATCGGGGATTCCATGTTTCCGATTTCTTTTCTCGAACCGAGTCTGGGATGCCAAGGAGCGAGGACGATTATCACCATGCATGGTCCGCGACGGGCGGTCGGTGATTTCAGGCTTCCGGCCCGTTTCGGGGAAATGCCATGAGCGCCGACCATCGCTCGGCCCGATTTGGCCCCTCTCCCGCCGGGAGAGGGCCGCCGCGCCAGCGGCGGGTGAGGGCCGTGGCGCTTCGGGGTGTGCGTCGGCCGCGCGTTCCCTGAGCCGACGCGAGTCCCGAAGCGCCAC